>JANRCF010000001.1:0-1758 GCA_030727085.1 Alphaproteobacteria bacterium
AGGTACCACAATGACGTATCCATCTGCCACTAAATGGCGTAACCAAAAGCTAGTCATCGCAAGTCAAAACAAAGGTAAAATTATCGAAATCGCTGATTTACTTGCGCCATTAGGATTTATCGTTTCATCTGCCGCTGATTATACAGCTGTTGAGCCCGAAGAAACCGAAGACACGTTCGAGGGGAATGCCCTCATCAAAGCACGCTTTGTCCATAACGAAACACAATTGGCCGCACTCGCCGATGATTCAGGCTTGGTCATTCCTGCATTAGGGGGAGAACCTGGTGTCTATTCAGCGCGATGGGCAGAAAATGGTGACTTTGGTATAGCCATGGCAAAAGTACAGTCGCGTCTAACACCTAATATGGACACATCTGCTTATTTTGTGTGTGCATTAGCATTTATCGATGCAGACGGGAACGAATCGGTATTCACAGGCACATGTCACGGCCACATTCACTTTCCTGCAAAAGGATTAAGTGGATTTGGGTATGATCCAATCTTTATGCCAAATGGAGAAACGCGCACCTTCGGAGAAATGCCTTATCTTGAAAAAAAGCAATATTCGCATCGCAGCCACGCATTTAAGCAATTTCAAGATTTTCTGCTGGGGTCTTAAAATGAAAACTTAGTTCCTACAATGAAGCATGATTTAAGGCAGAATGTATTATTAAATCACCATCTTATGCCCATCAAAAATCAAAATGTTGAAATTCCAAGTCAGAAATTTTGTTTATAAAATTACGTCTTAGAAATCAATAGGTTGGTTTGTGATGGGTACGCTACAAACACGCTAATAAATTCTTTTTCAAAACTTCAAAATCATTCTCAATCACCGCTGATAACACCGACTTATCTGCAACGGCTGCAATCTCGCTTGGCAGTGAAACACCAACACCTAATATTTCATCAACACTTTTCTTAAATTTAGCAGGATGAGCCGTACACAAGAACACACCGTTTTCGGATGGCTTAAGCGTATCTTTAAGTGCTTTATAGGCAATTGCACTATGCGGATCAGCGATATATCCAAGCTTGTTAAGCTCTCGCATAGCTTGCTTGGTTTCATCTTCATTAATAGAAACACTGCGCACAACATCACGCAGACTTTCTTTATTCCTTACAAATATCTCTTCGACCCTTGGCCAATTATTTGGCTGACTTACATCCATCGCATTCGAAATCGTTGCAATCGTGTTATTTGGCGCCCATTCACCTGATTCTAAATAACGGGGCACAGTATCATTCACATTTGTTGCTGCTATAAATGATTGAACCGGAAGCCCCATCTGACGCGCAAAAAGCCCCGCCGTTAAGTTGCCAAAGTTCCCACTTGGAACGGATATCGCATGGCATTCACGCCCCATTTGCGCAATGGCTTCAAAATAATAAATTGATTGCGCTAAAACACGGCTGATATTAATTGAGTTTGCTGAATTCAAACGATATCGATTCGTTAAATGTTCGTCCTGCAAGCACTGCTTTACCAATGCTTGGCAGGCATCAAAATCACCCTTCACAGCAAACGTGTGAATATTACCGCCCATGGTGCAAAACATTTTTTCTTGTAAGTCCGATATGCGCTGATAGGGGTAAAGAATGGCTACTTCCACATTTGGCACGCCATAAAAAGCATGCGCAACCGCCGCCCCTGTATCGCCCGATGTCGCCGTGATGATACGAATTGGTTTTTGATTTGTACTATGTTTATTAATTTCAGCCAACATCTGCGCCATAAAACGTGCACCAAAGTCTTTC
>JANRCF010000001.1:1768-2426 GCA_030727085.1 Alphaproteobacteria bacterium
GTTATCGGTGATTTGTTTTAACTGGATTGGAAAGTTAAATGCAGCTTTAATGCAACTATCAACAACATCGGCTGACATTTCATCACCCAGAATTTCATTAACGATGCATGCAGACCGCGTTACAAAATCTCTATCAAGCAGAGCCTGCATATCATCAAAGTGCGGCAGAGCATTTGGAAAATAAAGTCCGCCACCGCTCCCCATGCCTTTGGTTATGGCCTCAGCAAATGTAACGTGTTCATGTGCATCTTTGATATTATAAAACTGCATAGTATTTTCTTATATAAGTAGTGCCTAGCAATTATGGTAAAGCGCACCGACCAAGATTGTCTATACACAATTCTTCGCGTCTTTTGCGTCATACAAAAATGGCACTTCGTATTGCTATCCATAAAATCAAACCCTTGAAATAACATCCTGGCATTCCCATATGCAATATACGGATGCACCGCCTTTAGTTTAAACAAAGGAAAATGACATGGCTGATATTACACGTGAGCAGTTTTTTAATTTTGTTAAATCAGAAAATGACAACGATGGAGCTATAAGCAAAGAAACGCAGCACTATTTAGATTACTTTGACTATCACCAGCGAACTGGCAAAAAGGAAAGCTGGAATTGTGCTGCACTCTTGGGAGCATTTTGGTTGGGAGTGTTC
>JANRCF010000002.1 GCA_030727085.1 Alphaproteobacteria bacterium
CTCGTGCTCAAATGATGGAGTAACTCTCTTCAAGATGCAATTACAGTATGTATAGTTAGATTTGAAACGTGACGGTACTCGATGTCAAACCAATTTCTGGCTGATTTATTTGATAAACGTCAAACTTTATTTGCGTATTGGCCGTGTTTTCTTGGTCTTGGTATCGCCACCTATTTTGCGCTTTCATTTGAACCGCATATCTATTTCTGTGTCACTTTTCTTGTTGTGTTGTCTCTTGGTTTTGTAATTTTCCGCACAAAGCTTCATGAAAGTTCTATTGCTTATTTCTTGTCACATGCACTGCTTGCTTTTGTGCTTGGATTTTGTGTAAGCAATGCACGTACTGCTTATTTAAGTACACCATTTATTGCAGCTCCTCTTAAAAATCATACAATCACAGCAACTGTTCTCAATGTTGAGCATACAAAAGATTCTCATAACAGGTTTACTTTTGGCGATATTGATGGAGCCCCAATTAATAAAGCGCATGCAAAGGGCAGGGCTGATCTACTATTAGAGCCTGGTTGGCGTGTGCGTTGCGTTGTTACCTTGCTGCCGTTAACGGGTGCTGTTAGTCCTGTTGCCTATGATTTTAAGCGCGCGCATTATTTTGCGGGCATTGGCGCGTCAGGCCGTGTTAAGTCATGTATTGTTCTTGATAAACCCACCTCAACCATGGCTAATTTACGGTATAGCATTACTCAGTCATTTCGTGCTCGTTTAACGGCGCCTTATGGCGATATTGCCGCGGCTCTTGTAACGGGTGATCGGTCGGGTATTCCGAAAGGTCTCAGGCAGCAATACATAGATGCCGGGCTTGCACATGTCTTGGCTATATCAGGGCTACACTTAGGATTGGTTGCGGGGATTATCTTTTTTTCGATTAAGCGGTTACTTTTACTGGGATATTTGTTGCGTCCTGTTATTGCTATTAGAGAATTGTCAGCGTGTCTTACTATTTTGGCAATGGCGTTTTATTTAGGGCTGCCTGGGTTTGGATATCCAGCGATTCGGTCATTTGGTATGACAGCCCTCATTATGGTCGGCATTGTTTTTAATCGCGATCCGTTGTCTATGCGGTCTGTTGCATTGGCCGCATCAATTATTTTGTTGATGTATCCTGAAAGTTTATTGTCGGCTAGCTTCCAGCTTTCTTTTTCAGCGGTGATTGCGTTGATTGCAACGTACGAAGTCACTGGCCAGCCGCTTAAAGATTGGGCAAATAAAGACGTTGGTGGTAAACCTGCACCTTGGTATCGACGGCCGATTGTGTATTTTTGTGCGATCATGCTGACCACAATTGTTGCTACATTCGCAACGACTCCCCTAAGTATGGCGATATTTAATCGATTGACGTTGCAGGCTGTTTTAGGAAATTTGCTGGCCATACCATTGACTGGTTTCTGGATTATGCCGGCACTTGTGGTTGCAACGATATCGTTGGCGTTTGGTGGATGGGGTTTGGCGTTTTGGGCGCTTGAATTAGGTATCAAGGCTTTATCACTGATTGCAATTTGGGTGGCTGCGCTGCCGGGGTCTGGGTTAATGGTACCAACTCCATCTGATTTGTTCTATCCGTTTTTTGTGATTGGAGGATTGTTGCTTTGTTTGGGGCCGTGGCGCCGCGTGCGTTTGGTTGGTCTTGGCATGGCATGCTTTGCGTTTGTGTTTTTTAAAAATATCGGGTTACCTATTGCTTATTTTGCAGGCGACCGTTCAGTTCTAGCTGTGTTCCAAGATGATATATTGCATGTGTCTAGTATGAAACGGGGGCAGTTTTATACCGACCAGTGGCGTCAGCATTTAGGTGTCTACCCTGATCATGTGAAGTTAATGCAGGCACAAGATTGGGTGTGGCATGGATATACTGTTGTAGTGGATCCATTTAAAAACGTGATTGACCCGTCGTTGCAAGAAAGAGATGCCAAAAAATACTATTTGAGCTTTTTACCACTTAAGACGCATAAGTCATCTGTGTTGACGAATAGCTTTTGGCGAAATGGCGCGCTGGTGGATGCCAAGCAGTTGCAGGAAAAAGGGTCAGCGTTTTTGTATGCCGACGGCACGATTCGTTTTCAAAATGAGTTGAAGCATCAACGGCCATGGGGGTGAATTCTGCTTTATCATAGAAGCAATCGCTGCAGGTTGTCCCAAGCGACAGTATCGCTGGAGATGGAACTTAGCGCATCAACCCCAGATTTGATTTAGACACGTTTGAAAGAAACGTCAATGTGTGGGGATTTTTCAATAGATAATCTGGCGAAAGGACTGGTGTAGTAAGCGCTTTTTTCCCATTTTCAGGAAAAGAGTAAAAAAAAGCATCTTTGAGGCGAAAAAGCTATTGACGTG
>JANRCF010000003.1 GCA_030727085.1 Alphaproteobacteria bacterium
TCATGTAGCTATATCATTTACCGGATTAATTCAATCCACGCCGTCATGGCAAGCCCAAAGGGCGTGACCATCCAAATTGTTTTCTGCAATATATGGATCACCACGTCGCCTGAAGCTCTTCGTGATGACGGCAACTTAAGCTTAAGTCGGAAAACGGTATTGTATATATTTATAAACAGCCAAATGGAGAAATAGTTTTATGTTTTTAATTACAAGTGCCATGGCATCATCACCTGCAGCAGCCGCACCAAGCGCTGGCGGTTTTGATCCTATTCAATTCTTACCAATGGTATTGATCTTTGTTGTAATGTACTTTCTACTGATTCGCCCGCAACAAAAAAAAGCAAAAGAACACCAAGCAACTATTGCTGGCATTCGCAAAGGTGACCGCGTTATAACAAGTGGTGGCATTATTGGTGTTGTCCACAAAGTAGACAGCGATACTGAAGTTACTGTTGAGATTGCTGATAATGTAAATGTTCGCGTTTTACGCGCAACAATTTCAAGCATTGTTACAAAGCCAGAACCAGCCAATGCTGTTGCTGCATCGCCTAAAAAAACAAGTACTAAAAAAGCTTAACTGTTACGCAAGAGATTCTTTATGTTAGCAATTCCTCGTTGGAAATTTTGGCTCATCACTGGCACATGCCTTTTGGGTCTTTTATTCGCACTGCCAAACGTATCAACACCGGCAATGCTTTCGTTGATGCCGTCATGGCTACAAAACAAAATTAGCCTAGGGCTTGAACTGCGTGGTGGCTCTCACCTCCAACTCGAAGTTGATCTTCAAGCTGTGGCGAGTGAATCACTTCATCAATTGGTGGATGATGTTCGCTCACGTCTTAGGAAAGAGCAAATTGGCTACACAGGCCTGACAGTTGACAAAAAGGCTGCCACGCCAACACTTAATATGGCATTACGCAACCCAGAAGATGCACCTAAGATAAAGAAAATCTTTGCAGAAATCGACAAGACTGTAACTGTTACTGTTACAGGCGCTCAAGTCGTTGCCAGAATCGAAAAAGAAGCGTTTGAGAAGCGCAAGAGAGCATTGGTTGAACAATCAATCGAAGTTATCCGCCGACGTATCGACGAAAGTGGAACGAAAGAGCCTATTCTACAACGTCAAGGCACCGATCGTATTATATTACAGCTCCCTGGCATTGATGATCCAGCTGAGGTAAAGCGTCGCATTGGTAAAACAGCAAAGATGACCTTCCGTTTGGTGGATCCAGCTTTGCAACCAATTCCAGCTGACCCACAAAACCCTAATCGCGCGCCCCCATCAACAGCAAGTGTTGACTATTTACCAGAAGAACACAGCGGGAAAATTGTTTACATTCCTGTAAAGAAGCAAGTCATGGTAAGTGGTGAAACGCTCGTTAATGCACAAGTTACATATAGCGAGAATGGGCAACCTGCAGTATCACTTAAATTTAATAGTGTTGGTGGCCGCAAGTTCGCAGAAATGTCACGTGATAATCTTAAAAAACAATTTGCAATTGTGCTTGATAATCAAGTCATCAGTGCACCTGTATTTCAAAGCGTTATTAGTACAGGTGATGGCCAAATTTCTGGACATTTTACCTTGCAAGGCGCAAATGATTTAGCATTGTTACTTCGCGCTGGCGCTCTACCTGCTCCACTTAAGTTTATCGAAGAAAAAACTGTAGGCCCAAGCCTTGGTGCGGATTCGATCCGTGCAGGCCAAACAGCCGTGATCATTGCATTCATACTTGTTGCAACATTTATGTTCTTAAGCTATGCAACGTTTGGTTTGTTTGCAGACATTGCTTTGATCTTCAACATGATCTTTTTATTCGCTGGACTATCATTGCTACAAGCAACACTCACTCTGCCTGGTATTGCAGGTATCGCACTTACCATTGGTATGGCTGTTGACGCAAACGTGTTGATCTACGAACGTATTAAGGAAGAACTTCGCAGTGGTGCGAAGCCTGTAACAGCAGTTGACGCTGGTTATAAGCGTGCGATGATGACCATTATTGACTCAAACCTTACCACATTGTTTGGTGCGGCAGTTCTATTTGAATTTGGCTCTGGCCCGATTCGTGGATTTGCGGTAACACTGGCTTTGGGTATTTTGATATCATTATTTACGTCATTGTCTTTATCACGATTGATTATCGTTACATGGCTCAAAGGTCGCCACAAAGCAACAACACTACCTATTTAAGGAAATACTGCCCTGTCATTCCCGCAAAGGCGGGAATGCAGACAAAACAACATTTACAGCAGCATAGATCCCCGCCTTCGCGAGGATGACAAAGCCCACAAACACAAGAAAGAAAGTTTTAACATGAAACGTCTTCAAATTGTTCCATACAACACGAACATCAATTTTATTGGCTTTCGTTTTATACCTTTTGCTATTGCAGCACTTATAACAATTATATCCATTACAGGCGTTATGTATAAAGGGCTCAACTATGGTATAGACTTTAAAGGTGGTTATATACTTGAAGTACGCATGCCAAATGCACAAGATGTTACACAGCTTCGTGAGAAATTAAATGTACTGAATCTTGGTGAAGTCATGATTCAACAAATTGGCAGTGAACGCGATTTGTTGATTAAGCTAGAACATCAACATGGCGACCAAACAGCACAAACAGTTGCAATTGACAAAGTTAAATCAACCTTAGGCGCTGGCGTTGATTACCGTAAAATTGATACTGTGGGACCTAAAGTTGGCGCAGAACTCGTTGATAATGCTGTAAAAGCCATTTTGCTTTCTCTTGTTGCCATGCTCGTTTATATTGCCCTACGCTTTGAATGGCAATTTGCTGTATGTGCAGTTGTCGCGCTTGCGCATGACTGTATTGCGATTCTTGGTTTATTTTCTTTATTCCCATCATTTGAATTTAATGAAACAGCGATTATTGCAGTCCTAATTACCGCTGGTTATTCTATTAATGATACAATTGTTATTTTTGACCGCATTCGCGAAGGTTTGCGCAAATACAAAAAAATGGAGCTCGGTGAGCTCATTAATAAAAGTTTGAATGAAACATTATCACGTACAACAATGACAGCGACAACAACACTCCTTGCCGTTACAGCATTGTATTTATTTGGTGGCAAAGTTATTTCTGCCTTTAGCCTTCCGATTCTTCTAGGTATTATCATTGGATCTTTTTCGTCAATTTGCTTAGCGGCTCCACTCTTGATGTATTTAAAAATCAAACGTGGTGATGTTGCTCTTAAAAAGGGAGCATCTGCAAATGAAAATACCTTTGAAAAATTCGCATAACAAATAACTCAAGAGAGCTAACTATGTCCCTCACTGTCGCAGAACTTAATGATCGCTCGGTCGAAGTTTTCAGGGAAATAATCGATACCTACATCGAGACGGGGGAACCTGTTGGCTCTCGCACTCTATCACGGCGCCTTCGCCAACCACTCTCACCTGCTACAATTCGCAATGTTATGGCAGATCTTGAAGAAGCAGGCCTCCTCTACGCACCACATACGTCCGCAGGGCGCCTTCCAACCGACGCTGGCCTACGCTATTTCGTTGATGGCTTGCTTGAAGTTGGGGACATTAAAGATACCGAACGCGCTGAAATAGAACGCCGCTGCAAAAGCTCTGGCCTTAGTATTGACAGCGTACTCGAACAAGCCTCTGCGATGTTATCTGGTCTGTCGTCGTGTGCCGGCCTGGTTATGGCGCCCAAGAGCGATTCATTACTTAAACATCTTGAGTTTGTGCATCTTGCGCCTGGGCGTGCCCTGGTTGTTCTGATTTCTCAAGACGGTAATATTGAAAATCGCATCATCGATTTGCCACCATCAATCACGCAATCTGTTCTTACTGAAGCATCTAATTTTTTAAGCGCACGTATATTTGGCAGAACGCTTGTTGATGCACGTAACGCCATCATGAATGAATTAAATCAACAAAAAGCGCAATTGGATGAACTGACTGCGAAAGTAGTTGAAATGGGTCTTGGCGTCTGGGCTGGCGGCGAGCGCGGCGGATCACTCATTGTAAAAGGACAATCCCACTTACTTGATAGTGTCACAGAACTCACAGAGCTTGACCAAATACGATCATTGTTTCAAGCGCTCGATACAAAAGAAACGCTGCAACAATTATTGGATGCATCCATTCAAGCTGATGGAGTGCAAATTTTTATCGGTGCTGAAAATAGTCTATTCCATGTTTCAGGCTGTTCACTTGTGGTGTCGCCCTACCATAATGCGGAACAAAAAATCATTGGTGCTATAGGTGTTATTGGGCCATCACGTATGAATTATAGCCGCATTATTCCACTTGTGGATTATACGGCTAAGATCGTTGGAAAACTGCTGGGGTAGGATCTACGCAGCAACACTCGCATTTCGTATTCGCTCTTCAATCTCACCTCTGAAATGGCGCACAAGCCCTTGTATTGGCCATGCAGCCGCATCACCCAATGCACAAATGGTATGTCCCTCAACTTGCTTTGTCACCTCAAGCAATAAATCAATATCCGATGATACACCATCGCCTTTCACAAGTTTTTCCATCATGCGCCACATCCAGCCTGTACCTTCTCGGCAAGGGGAACATTGCCCGCAGCTTTCATGCATATAAAATTTACTCAAACGCGCGATTGCCTTAATCACATCGGTCGACTGATCCATTACAATCACACCAGCGGTACCAAGGCCTGAACCTTCGGCTCTTAAGCTATCGAAATCCATCAACACAGAATCACATACATTTTTTGGTAGCAATGGTACAGATGATCCACCAGGGATAACAGCTTTTAGATTATTCCAGCCACCACGAACACCACCTGCGTGCTTATCAATCAATTCACGAAGTGAAATTCCCATTTCTTCTTCTACATTACACGGCTTATTCACATGCCCCGAAATACAGAAAATCTTGGTGCCAGTATTGTTAGGCCGCCCGAGCCCTGCAAACCACCCACTCCCGCGGCGCAAAATCGTTGGCACAACCGCAATAGTTTCAACATTGTTGATAATTGTCGGACAACCATAAAGTCCTATATTAGCTGGAAACGGCGGCTTTAACCTGGGCATGCCTTTTTTACCCTCAAGGCTTTCAAGCAATGCAGTTTCCTCGCCGCAAATATACGCCCCTGCCCCACGATGCAGATATAAATCAAAATCCCAGCCAGACTTTGCCGCATTCTTACCTAACAGACCAGCGGCATACGCTTCATCAATCGCATTTTGCAAAACAACCGCTTCGTTATAATACTCACCGCGAATATAAATATATCCGACATGCGCACCAATACCGGCAGCTGCAATCAAAGCACCTTCGATCAATTTATGGGGCTCATTCCTTAGAATATCTCGATCTTTGCACGTACCAGGCTCGCTCTCATCCGCATTAACCACAAGATAAACAGGATATGGACTTGTATCCTTTGGAACAAATGACCACTTCATACCCGCCGAAAACCCTGCACCACCTCGCCCACGAAGGCCAGACGCCTTCACTTCAGCTACAATCCAGTCACGGCCATTCTCAATAATATCTTTTGTGTTTGACCAATCACCGCGTGCTTTAGAGGCTTTCAAATCAGTCGGTTGCCCGCCATATAAGTTCTGAAAAATACGATCTTCGGCTTTTAGCATGATTCAGCCTCTTGCTTATTTTGAGTGGTAATTACGGCTACAGGTGTTTCCAATTTTGCTTGGACAGCCTGTGAGCATTGACGCCCAATTTGCGAACCCTTATGTATTGCTTTCCCAGCTTTTAGGTCATCAAGCACTTCCACCATTTTCTCAGGCGTTAAATCTTCGAAATAGTCATCATTAATTTGCACAACTGGCGCATTAACACACGCGCCCAAACATTCAACCTCAGAAAGCGTGAATAAACCATCATCGGTGGTTGCTCCCTTTTGAATGCCAAGGTGCTTTTTGCAGGTGTTCATAATATCTTCTGCACCGCGCAACCAACACGGCGTTGTTCCGCATACTTGCAAATGATACTTGCCAACCGGTTTCAAATTAAACATCGTATAAAACGTTGCAACCTCGTACACCTTAATAAAAGGCATATCAAGCATTGTTGCGACGGCCTCCATCGCTGGTGTCGGCAACCATCCACCACTTTCGCGCTGCGCAAGATCAAGCAAAGGCAATACCGCACTTGCTTTGCGTTCAGCTGGATAATGAGTCAGGATTGTATCGATTTTTGCTAAAGAATCAACAGAGAATGAAAAAGAGTTCATTAAAAATGTCATGTGAATTGCACTGTCTTCAGGGTAGCGAAATGTGGGGGTGGCTGCAAGGGGTTCTAACTATACCACTTGTCCCAATCATCTCGAATTTGCTAAGCTACCTATACATCATTACACAAAAATAACAGGCCACCATGACAAACTCCACCTCACCTTTCCAAGCCAGTGATAAACCCATCGTCCGATTCGCACCCAGCCCAACGGGTTACCTGCATATTGGCGGCGCGCGCACGGCCCTTTTCAATTGGTTATATGCAAAACATACTGGTGGGCGATTCCTCCTTCGCATCGAAGACACTGACCGTGAGCGCTCCACTAAGGAAGCCATCGATGCTATTTTCAGCAGCCTAAAATGGCTTGGCCTTGAAACAGATTATGATATTGTCTTTCAGTCCGAACGTCTGTCACGCCACAGTGAAATTGCACACAAACTAGTTACTGATGGTAAAGCGTATTATTGTTATTGCTCACCTGAAGAAGTCGATCAAATGCGTGAAGAAGCCAAGGCAAACGGCCTACCTCCACGATATAATGGCTTTTGGCGCGATCGTGACCCAGCATTAAAACCCGAAGGCATCAATCCAGTTGTTCGCTTTAGAACACCGCAAGACGGCGAAACAGTTATCCAAGACCTTGTGCAAGGTGAGGTCCGCGTTCAAAACAAACAGCTGGACGATCTAATCTTATTACGTGCCGACGGCACACCAACCTATATGCTCTCTGTTATCGTTGATGATCATGACATGCATATCTCACACATTATTCGTGGTGATGATCACCTTACAAATGCATTTCGTCAAAAGCAAATCTATGAAGCATGTGGCTGGAATGTACCTGAATTCGCTCATATCCCATTGATTCACGGGGCAGATGGCGCAAAACTTTCCAAGCGTCATGGCGCGATGGGAGCTGATGAATACAAAGCCATGGGCTTTTTACCTGAAACCATGCGTAACTATTTGCTTAAACTTGGTTGGGGTCACGGGGACGATGAAATAATCTCGACCGAACAAGCCATCGAATGGTTTGATCTACCTGGCGTTGGCCGAGCACCTGCGCGTCTTGACATGGCAAAAATGACTAATTTGAATGGGCATTATATGCGAAGCTATGACAATCAGAGTTTATGCCAACTCGTTAACCCTTTCTTAACAGAAAAATTAGGACGCGGCATAACCTCACTCGAACATGACCGTATTCTTCGGGGCATGGATGGCCTTAAAGAGCGAGCAAAAACAATAATTGAGCTTGCTGACGGTGCGCTTGTTTATACACCTCTCCCAGCTGATTATGATGAGAAAGCACTTAGCTTTTGCAATGACACAAGTAAAGAATACGTTTCTGCCTTACGCGCAGCACTAGCTGCATCTGATTTTACCCATGACGCACTTGAATCTATCATGCGTGAATGCGCGCAAACCCTTGATATTAAACTTGGCGCACTTGCACAACCGCTACGCGTGGCACTTACTCACCGTACAGTTTCGCCTAGCCTCTTTGAAATTATGGAGATTTTAGGAAAAGAGGAAACGTTAGCTCGGATTGATACTTACTTATACCCATCGTGAATCAAAATATTGAAATTCCAAGTCGGAAATTTTGACAAGATAACAAGCCTTTCAAACCGCAGATAGTTTTACTATCTAAGGCTTTTGAAGGAGACGTTAGATGAACAAAATTGCGTCTTAGAAATCGATAGATTGGTTTACGATGGGTTCTCTAATTGTATCTAAGTCAAGTCATATTTTTCTCCACCAACATT
>JANRCF010000004.1 GCA_030727085.1 Alphaproteobacteria bacterium
GCCTTAAAGTATCTGTTACAATTTTTGGACGCGCAACGCCAGTTGAGCTAGAGTTCAATCAAGTCGAAAAAGTGTAACGGACGGGCATGGTGCCCAAAGACGTGGGAGATGTTGCCGCATCGTACCACGGACTCAGAAACACAA
Source organism: Alphaproteobacteria bacterium (assembly GCA_030727085.1). Lineage (GTDB taxonomy): Bacteria > Pseudomonadota > Alphaproteobacteria > Paracaedibacterales > CAIOTO01 > CAIOTO01. Next base: position 145 of record JANRCF010000004.1, read on the forward strand.
ACATTTAACTACTGAGGATTAGCATGGCAAAGAAAATTACAGGCTATATCAAGTTGCAAGTTGCAGCTGGTAAAGCCAACCCATCCCCACCAATTGGTCCAGCTTTGGGTCAACGCGGGCTGAATATTATGGAATTTTGTAAAGCATTTAATGCGCAAACACAAACGACAGAGCCAGGCACGCCGATTCCTGTTGTTATTACTGTTTATGCCGATCGTACATTTTCGTTCGTTACAAAGACACCTCCAAATTCATTCTTCTTAAAGAAAGCTGCTGGTATCGCAAAAGGAACTCAAACGCCTGGTCGTGAAACAGTTGGTTCTGTAACAATGACGCAAATTCGCGAAATTGCTGCAATTAAAATGCCTGATTTGAATGCACTTGATATTGATGCAGCATGCCAAATGCTTATCGGTTCGGCACGTTCAATGGGCTTGGAAGTGGTGGAGTAGAATCATGGCGATTGGAAAAAGATTAAAGCAAGCGAATGCTGCTGTTGATAAAAATAAGGTGTATACTGCTGAAGAAGCAATTGCATTGGTTAAGTCTCTTGCAAAAGCTAAGTTTGATGAAACAATTGAAGTTTCAATGAATCTTGGCGTTGATCCTAAGAAAGCAGATCAGAACCTACGTGGTGTTGTTCAGTTACCTAACGGTACTGGTAAGACTTATCGCGTTGCTGTGTTTGCTCGTGGTGCAAAAGCTGAAGAAGCAAAAGCAGCTGGTGCTGACATTGTTGGTGCAGAAGACCTCATGGAAATGGTTCAAGCTGGCAATATGCCGTTTGATCGTTGTATCGCAACCCCTGATATGATGGGTGTTGTTGGGCGCGTTGGTAAGATTTTAGGGCCTCGTAGCCTTATGCCTAACCCAAAGCTCGGTACAGTGACAATGGTTGTTGCAGAAGCAGTTAAAGCTGTTAAAGGCGGACAAGTTGAATACCGTGCTGAAAAAGCAGGTATTGTTCATTGTGGTTTTGGTAAAGCAAGTTTTGCTGCGGATGCGCTGCTTGAGAACCTTAAGGTTTTTGTTGACACTATTCAAAAAGCACGACCAGCTGGTGTTAAAGGTACATACGTACGTAAGTTAAGCATGAGCTCAACGCAAGGTCCAGGTGTGACTTTTACAATGGGTGCTTAACCTAAAAAATTCGGCGAAGTTTAAAAGCTTCGCTGGTCCCGCTTATGGCTCTTTTCTAATTCGTTATTAAATTGCTATGAGTGGTGTCAAAGACTGTGGGTTCCGAAAGGTTTAATCGCTATATTTTCGTAGAATATTAGGCGGCCGACAGGAGGCAGAAGGGACAGAAAATAGATTTTCACTTAAGAGATTAAGTGGTTGTCTTACCCTTCTGTAACATAAATTGCTCAGTATTATAGTGATACTGGGTGTGTTCATAAGGAGTAAGAATCATGAACCGTACAGAAAAGGAGCAGCTCGTCGTCGACATACGTGACACGTTGCAACATGCGTCGGTTGTGATCGTGACTCAACAAACTGGGTTAACGGTTGCTCAAGCGACACTATTGCGCCGTCAAATGCGTGATGCTGGTGCTGAATTTAAGGTTCTGAAAAATACTCTGGCTCGAATAGCTGTTAAAGACACAGCACTCGAAGGATTAACGCCAATGCTCGTGGGGCCAACAGCCCTCGCGTATTCAAGTGATCCTGTTGCAGCCGCTAAGGTTGTTGCTAAATTCGCTAACACAAACGATATGCTAAAAATCGTTGGTGGCAGTCTCAATGGGCAAGTGCTCAATGCGGCAGCAGTGAAGTCATTAGCAACATTGCCGTCTTTGGACGAACTACGATCAAAGCTTATTGGGGTGCTTTTGGCGCCAGCAACAAAGCTTGCCGTATTATCCAAGGAACCAGCTGCACGTGTTGCACGTGTTTTGGCCGCCAAGGGTCGTGGGTAATTTTCAAAATTAATCTAATTAGGAGAAGTAAAAAATGGCTAATTTAGCAAAAATCGTTGATGAACTATCAACATTAACAGTAATAGAAGCAGCAGAACTTTCAAAGTTGCTTGAAGAAAAATGGGGCGTAAGCGCTGCTGTTGCTGCTGCACCTGCTGCGGCTGCTGGTCCAGCTGCTGCTGCTGAAGAAGAAAAAACAGAATTTGATGTTATTCTTGTTGATGCTGGCGCTAACAAAATCAACGTAATCAAAGAAGTACGTGCGATTACTGGTTTGGGTCTTAAGGAAGCAAAAGATCTTACTGAAGCTGGCGGAAAGCCAGTTAAGCAAGGCGTTTCTAAAGACGAAGCTGCGAAACTTAAAAAACAGCTTGAAGAAGCTGGTGCTAAGGTTGAAGTTAAATAACAACCGTAGTTTTGACTATTGGGCAGGCATGTTTTGCTTGCCCACACTAAATCCTAATTTTAATTAGGTAATTATTCTAGGTTTTATTTAAATTGAGTCATAAAAGCTAATTTTTTTATAAACTATTCGTAACGGGGAGGCATGTCTTCTCACGTTAAATTTTTATTTTAGAGATGATTTGTATCGGGGGATATTGAATGGTTAGGTCTTATACAGGGCGAAAGCGGTTCCGTAAATCGTTTGGCCGTAACGCAGAAGTTGCACCATTACCAAATTTAATTGCATTACAAAAATCTTCGTATGATAGTTTTTTACAAGCAAATACTGCGCATGAATCACGTTTAGACGTCGGGTTGCAAGAAGTATTTCGTTCTATATTTCCAATCAAAGATTTTTCAGGTAAATCGCAACTTGAATTCCATAAGTATCAATTCGATACACCTAAGTATGATGAGCCTGAATGCCGCCAACGCGGTATGACATTCGCTGCGCCATTGCGCGTAACGTTTCGCTTAGTCGTTTGGGATGTTGATAGTGACACTGGGTCACGGTCCATTCGCGACATTAAAGAGCAAGATGTGTACATGGGCGATGTCCCGTTGATGACAGATCGCGGTACTTTTATTGTTAATGGTATTGAACGTGTTATCGTTTCTCAGATGCACCGCAGTCCTGGTGTATTTTTTGACCATGATAAGGGTAAGTCACATAGCTCTGGTAAGATTTTGTATGCAGCACGTGTCGTTCCTTACCGTGGTTCATGGATTGATTTTGAATTTGATCCAAAAGATACTTTATATGTGCGTATTGACCGCCGTCGTAAATTACCATTAACAACATTCTTGATGGCGCTTGATAGTAATGAGACAACTATTCTTCGTCAAAAGAGCATTGAGTCAGGCGAGTCGTTAGTACCAAGTGCAATAACGGGTATGTCACGAGAAGAAATTCTTAATACATTCTATAATACAATTGATTACACAAAAACTGCTAAAGGTTGGACGACACCCTATTTTGCTGATCACTGGCGTGGCGTTAAGCTAAATCAAAATCTGATTAATGCTGAAACAGGTGATATTGTTGCGGAAAAAGAAACAAAAATTACGCCGCGTATGGCAAAGAAATTCCAAGCAGACGGTTTAAAGACAGTTCTTGTTACTGAAGAAGATCTTTACGGACTCTACATAGCAAATGATTACATTGACGAAAAGTCAGGTGAAATCTTTTTAGAAGCAGGCGATGAGTTATCAAAAGAAACACTTGAGCTGACAAGAACCTTGAAGCTTAATAAGTTGTCAGTTTTGCATGTTGACCATATTAATATTGGTGGCTACTTGCTTGCAACGTTGCTAGCTGATAAGAATCACAGCCGTGAAGATGCTTTGTTGGATATTTATCGCTCCATTCGTCCAGGTGAGCCGCCAACACTTGAGGGTGGTGAGGCTATATTTAAAGGCCTATTCTTTGATGAAGAGCGTTATGACTTATCCGCAGTTGGTCGTGTGAAGTTGAATGCGCGTCTTGGTCTTGAAGTTGAAGACACGGTGCGTATACTTTTGAAGAGCGATATTATTGCAATTATCAAGACATTGCTTGAGCTTAAAGATGGCCGCGGTGAAGTAGACGATATTGATAACCTTGGTAACCGTCGTGTTCGCTCTGTTGGCGAATTGATTGAGAATCAATTCCGTGTTGGTGTTGTTCGTATGGAACGTACGATTAAAGAACGTATGGGATCTGTTGATATTGAGACAGTAATGCCAAATGATTTAATCAATGCTAAGCCAGTTGCTGCGTCGATTCGTGAATTTTTTGGATCGTCACAGTTATCACAGTTTATGGATCAAACCAATCCTCTTTCTGAAATTACACACAAGCGTCGCCTTTCAGCCTTAGGGCCTGGTGGTTTATCACGTGATCGCGCTGGGTTTGAAGTGCGAGACGTGCATCCAACCCACTACGGTCGTATTTGTCCAATTGAGACACCTGAAGGTCCGAATATTGGGTTGATTAACTCGCTTTCGACGTATGCACGCATTAACAAGTATGGTTTTATTGAAACACCATATCGCAAAGTTAATGATGGCATTGTCACTGATGAGGTTGTTTATCTCTCTGCCATGCAAGAAGGTCGCTATAACATTGCGCCTGCAAACGCACCATTTGATGAAAACAATCGCCTTGTTGAAGACTTGCTGACAATTCACCGTGGTGGTGAGGTTGGCATGACTTTACGTGAAGATGTTCAATTAATGGACGTTTCACCCAAGCAGTTGGTATCTGTTGCTGCCTCACTTATTCCTTTCTTGGAAAATGACGACGCATCACGTGCCTTGATGGGGTCAAACATGCAACGTCAGGCTGTTCCTTTGTTGAGGACCGAGGCGCCTATCGTAGGTACAGGCATGGAACATGTAGTTGCCCGCGATTCTGGTGCAGTTATTGTTGCAAAGCGTGCTGGTGTTGTGGATCAGATCGATGGTAAGCGTATCGTTATTCGCGCGACCGAAGCTGATAGCAAAGGTGATATTGGTGTTGATATTTACACGTTGCTGAAATATCAAGGCTCTAACATGAGCACGTGTATTAACCAGAAGCCACTTGTTCGTAAAGGTGATGTTGTTACTGCTGGCGATATTATTGCTGATGGCCCATCAACGGATATGGGGGAGCTTGCCCTTGTCGTAACTGTCTCGTGGCATTTATGTCATGGCAAGGTTATAACTTTGAAGACTCTATTGTTATTTCTGAACGTATTGCACGTGACGACATCTTCACTTCGATTCATATTGAAGGCTTTGAAGTCATGGCACGCGACACTAAGCTTGGGAACGAAGATATATCACGTGATATTCCAAACGTTGGTGAAGAAGCGCTTCGCAACTTAGATGAAGCAGGTATCATTTATGTTGGCGCAGAGGTTAATCCTGGTGACATTCTTGTTGGTAAAGTGACACCAAAAGGTGAAACGCCAATGACTCCTGAAGAAAAATTGCTGCGTGCAATCTTTGGTGAGAAGGCTGCTGATGTTCGTGATAGTTCACTTCGTGTGCCGCCTGGGGTTTCAGGAACAGTTGTTGAAGTTCGTGTGTTCTCTCGCCGTGGCGTGGAAAAAGACGAACGTGCGATTGCAATTGAGCGCCAAGAAATTGAACGTCTTGCAAAAGATCGTGATGATGAACGTGGTATTTTGGAACGTAGTTTCTATCAACGTTTGCAAGATAAGTTGCTAGGGCACAAGATTATTTCAGGACCTACTGGTATTCAATCTGGTAAGAAGTTGACACCAGAAATTTTAACAGAATTCACACCTGGTCAATGGCGTCGTATCGTCGTTGATAATGAGGCTGTTATGACTGATGTTGAGGCAATGAAGCGTCATATTGATGAATGCGTTGCAAAGCTTCAAGCTATATTTGAAGATAAAGTTGAAAAGTTGCGCCGTGGTGATGAATTACCACCTGGGGTACTTAAGATGGTCAAAGTCTTTATTGCTGTTAAGCGTAAGCTTCAACCAGGCGATAAGATGGCTGGGCGACATGGTAACAAGGGTGTTGTATCGCGTGTTGTTCCATTGGAAGATATGCCGTATCTAGAAGATGGCACTCCAGTTGATATCATTTTGAACCCGCTTGGTGTTCCATCACGTATGAACGTTGGTCAGATTCTTGAGACGCATCTTGGTGCTGCTGCTTTTGGTTTAGGTAAACAAATCACAGCGATGTTGCAAGACTATAAGGAAGAAAAGATTGGCACGAAAGAAGTTCGTGATATTCTGGGTGATCTTTATATGTCTAAAACTGATCGTGATGATATCAATGAATTATCTGATGTGGATCTTCTTGAAATGGCTGGAAACCTTAAAAACGGTATTCCAATGGCAACGCCTGTGTTTGATGGTGCGAAGCAAGTCGAGATTGAAGATTACTTGACAAAAGCTGGTTTGGATACATCTGGGCAAGTCACATTGTATGATGGTCGTTCAGGTGAGGCATTTGATCGTCAAGTAACGGTTGGTCAGATTTATATTTTGAAACTTCACCATTTGGTTGATGACAAGATTCACGCACGTTCAATAGGGCCATACAGCCTTGTGACGCAACAGCCGTTGGGTGGTAAGGCTCAATTCGGTGGGCAGCGTTTCGGGGAAATGGAAGTTTGGGCACTTGAAGCTTATGGTGCAGCGTATACCTTGCAAGAGAAACTTACTGTTAAGTCAGATGACGTCGCTGGACGTATGAAGGCGTATGAAGAAATTGTAAGAGGTGGTGAGAATATCGAAGCCGGCATACCAGAATCACTCAACGTTTTGGCAAAGGAACTTCGTTCCTTAGGTTTGAACTTGTCGTTCAATTACAGTTAAGAAGAGATAGATGAAAATCCACTGCGTATACGTAGTGGATTCATTATAATGATTTAATGCGCACGTAGGTGCGCCCCCTCTTAGGAGTTTAGTCCATGAGTCGCGAGATCCATAAAGCAATATCATCTGGAGAAATTGTTCCAGGTTTTGATTCCTTAAGCATTTCTATTGCTAGTCCTGAGCAAATTCGCTCATGGTCATTTGGCGAAGTAAAAAAACCAGAAACAATAAATTATCGTACATTTAAGCCAGAACGTGATGGTTTGTTTTGCGCACGTATTTTTGGTCCAATCAAGGACTACGAATGTTTGTGTGGCAAATACAAGCGTATGAAGTATCGTGGCATTGTCTGCGAGAAGTGCGGTGTTGAAGTAACATTAAGTAAGGTTCGTCGTGATCGCATGGGGCATATTGAGCTTGCTTCACCTGTGGCACATATTTGGTTTACAAAATCACTTCCAAGTCGTTTGGGTACATTGCTTGATATCACATTGCGTGATCTTGAGCGTATTTTATACTTCGAGAACTATGTTGTTGTTGATCCAGGTCTTACACCATTTCGCTATAAGCAATTGCTAAGTGAAGAAGAATTTATGCGTGCTCAGGACGAGTATGGTGAAGACTCATTTGTGGCTAGCATTGGTGCTGAAGCGCTTAAGGAAATATTGCTTAAGCTTGATATGTAAAAAGAACGAGATGAACTTCGTCTTGAGTTTGTTGAGACTACCTCTGAAATTCGTCGCAAGAAGATCTTCAAGCGTTTAAAGTTAATCGAAGCATTTTTGTCATCAAACACGCGTCCAGAATGGCTTGTCATGCAAGTTATTCCTGTTATTCCACCAGAACTTCGTCCGTTGGTTCCATTGGATGGTGGCCGTTTTGCAACGAGTGACTTGAATGACCTTTATCGTCGTGTGATTAATCGTAACAATCGCTTAAAGCGTTTGATCGAACTTCGTGCGCCAGATATCATTGTGCGTAACGAAAAGCGTATGTTGCAAGAATCTGTTGATGCCTTGTTTGATAACGGTCGTCGTGGTCGTGCGATTACAGGTGCTAACAAGCGTCCTTTGAAATCATTGGCTGACATGCTAAAAGGTAAGCAAGGTCGTTTCCGTCAGAACCTTCTTGGAAAGCGTGTTGACTATTCAGGTCGTTCGGTAATTGTTGTTGGTCCAGAACTTAAATTGCATCAATGTGGTTTGCCAAAGAAAATGGCCTTGGAATTGTTCCGTCCATTTATTTATTCACGACTTGAACGCTATGGTCTTGCGAGCACATTGAAGGCTGCAAAGCGTATGGTAGAGAAGGAACGTCCAGAAGTATGGGACGTTTTGGAAGACGTTATTCGCGAACACCCTGTTTTGCTGAACCGCGCACCAACATTGCACCGTCTTGGTATTCAGGCATTTGAGCCTATGTTGATTGAAGGTAAGGCAATTCAGTTGCACCCATTGGTTTGCTCTGCATTTAACGCCGACTTTGACGGTGACCAAATGGCTGTGCACGTTCCATTAGGACTTGAAGCACAGCTTGAATCACGTGTTTTGATGATGTCAACGAATAACATTTTGAGCCCTGCAAACGGTCGCCCAATTATCGTTCCGTCAAAAGATATCGTTCTTGGGCTTTATTACCTATCACTTGAACGTGCAGATCTTCCTGGCGAAGGCATGACGATTGCAAATATGAATGAGCTTGAGCATGCAATGCAGGACAATCTTTTGCATTTACATACAAAAATTAATGCACGTATTGCTGTTTACGATGAGGAAGGTGGAGTTTCGTACAAACGTATTGCAACAACACCTGGACGTATGATTTTGGGACAATATTTACCTAAATCATCAAAAATTCCGTATGAAACAATTAACCAAATTCTGACAACGAGTGAAATTGGTAACTTGGTGGATGCGGTGTATCGTCATTGTGGACAAAAAGAAACAGTTATCTTTGTTGATCGTATTATGGGTCTTGGCTTTACATACATGACTAAAGGTGGAATTTCGTTTGGTAAAGATGACCTTGTTATTCCGCCAGAGAAAGATAAACTAATTGCTGATACTAAGGGGATGGTTGCCGAATTTGAACAACAATATCTTGATGGTTTGATTACCAAGGGTGAAAAATACAACAAAGTTGTTGACGCTTGGTCAAGTTGTACCGATCGCGTGGCTGACGCCATGATGAAGACGATGTCAGCGACAAATCCAAGCGCAGCAGTGAACTCTGTTTATATGATGACTCACTCTAAGGCGCGTGGTTCAGTTGCTCAGATGAAACAGCTTTCCGGTATGCGTGGTTTGATGGCAACGCCGTCAGGCGACATTATTGAAACGCCAATTATTTCAAACTTTAAAGAAGGTTTGAACGTTCTTGAATACTTTATTTCAACACATGGTACGCGTAAAGGTTTGGCTGATACGGCACTTAAAACGGCAAACTCAGGTTATTTGACACGTCGTTTGGTTGACGTTGCACAAGACTGTATTATCTCGGAAGATGATTGCGGTACAAAGCGCGGTTTGATGATTCGTTCAGTTACTGAAGGCGCCAACGTCATTATAACAATGTTGGAACGTGTTTTGGGTCGTTGTTCTGCAGAAGATGTTGTTAACCCGCATACAGGCGAGATTGCTGTTAGAGCCGGCGATATGATTGATGAAGAAGCCGTAGAGCGCCTCGCATTAACTGGTATTGACGAGATGAAAATCAGATCTGTACTAACATGCGAAACCGTTAATGGCACGTGCACTAAATGTTACGGCCGCGATATGGCGCGTGGCACCATTGTGTGTAAAGGTGAAACTGTCGGTGTTATCGCTGCTCAGTCCATCGGTGAGCCTGGTACTCAGCTTACTATGCGTACGTTCCACATTGGTGGTGCGGCACAGCGTGGTGCAGAACAGTCAAGTATTGAATCATCTTTTGCTGGTAAAGTTGTTTACCATAATGCGAATATCGCTACGAATACAGCGAAGCATGCTGTTATGATTTCACGTAATGGCGAGTTGCATATTATGGATGATCAAGGTCGTGAACGTGTGCGTCACAAGGTGCCATATGGTGCACGTATGCTCGTAAAGGCGGGTGATGCTGTTACACCTGGTATTCGTTTGTACGAGTGGGATCCTTATACAATTCCTGTCTTAACTGAAAAAGATGGTATTGGGCATTTCGTTGATTTGGTTGATGGTCAATCTATGCGAGAAATTATTGATGAATCAACGGGTATTTCAAGTCGTGTTGTTGTTGACTGGAAACAGCATGGTCGTTCTTCTGAACTTCGTCCGATGATTAGTATTCGTGATAGCAAGGGCAATCCAATTATTCTCCAAAATGGATTAGAAGCGCGCTATTTCTTACCAATTGATACGATTGTTAGTATTGAAAATAACTTCCCAGTTAAAGCCGGTGACATTGTTGCACGTATTCCGCGTGAGACAACAAAAACGCGCGATATTACAGGTGGTTTGCCACGTGTTTCCGAATTATTTGAAGCGCGCCATCCAAAAGATGCAGCAATTATTGCTGAATTTGATGGTCGTGTTGAGTTTGGAAAAGATTACAAAGCAAAGCGTCGTATTATTGTTCATCCTGATGACGAAAGTGCAGTACCAATGGAATATCTCATTCCAAAGGGTCGCCACGTAACCGTTCATGAAGGTGACTATGTTCGTCGTGGTGAATTGCTTGTGGATGGAAACTCCGTTCCTCATGACATTTTGCGCATTTTGGGTGTAGAGGCGTTGGCTGCATACTTGGTTAGCGAGATTCAACAAGTTTATCGTCTGCAAGGTGTGGGCATCAATGACAAGCACATTGAAGTTATCGTGCGTCAAATGTTGCAGAAAGTTGAAATTACAGATGCAGGTTCGACAGATCTTATCGTTGGTGAGCAGATTGACCGTGTTGAAATGGATGCTCTTAACTTGGTACTTGAAGCAAATGGTGAACGCATCGCTGTTGGAACACCAGTTCTTCAAGGTATTACAAAAGCGTCACTGCATACGAAATCATTTATTTCTGCTGCATCGTTCCAGGAGACAACGCGCGTGTTAACTGAGGCAGCCGTTGCTGGTAAAGTTGATATGTTGACAGGTCTAAAAGAAAACGTAATTGTTGGTCGTTTGATTCCAGCAGGTACGGGTGGGATTGTTAAAAATCTTAAAGAATTGGCTGGTCAAAAAGACAAGCAGCTTGAGGTTGATACAGGCACGACACGCCACTTAGAATCGCAAAGACATAAAGTCGCTTAACGTTTTCTAAGGACACATAAAGTTTGAAAGGCACGCAATTTAAAGGTTGCGTGCTTTTTTCTTGTCTATCTCTCCGCTACTCACCATGGCATTGGTACATCTGTGCACAAGAGTCCACCTATTGCCCCTACTGAACATTCACCATTTGCCAAGCCTCTTGTGTTTTGCTTATAAAAATCAAAGGCGCATCCGTTACAAATTTTACATTTGATTGACCAGTTTCTTTGTCGCCTGTGATAACTAAAAAAGAAAAACCAATTTCATCTTTTGATATTTTTTCATTTCCTAGCATAGTATGGACAGTTGAAAGGATTGAGTTTTGTTGCGCTTCATCTAAAACAGGATAATGTACGATAAAGGATAGAGCGTTGTCATCTAATGATTGCAGCATTCCATAGCGCTGACCCTCTGGAACCCCGGGCACATCAGTTAGGGTGAATCTCACTTTATTTGGAAACCCAACCAATCCATCATTAAAATAAAAAATATCATCATTTGTGTATTGAATTTTTCCAAGCTTTGTTTCAATCACACCGTGTGTGTTATTTGTTTCTGCTGCTATTTTTGGTATTGTATTGTGCTTTTTCATAATTTTATCTTTCTCTATTTTAAATTTAATCTATATTATTTTAAGACTGAGGGAACCCTCTCATAATTGTTTCAATATTTCTGTTGTCGAGTATTGAATGCTTACTGAGGGTGCTCAATGTAATATCTCTTGAATGCTCTAGGGTTTTTGCATTATTGATAGCTTCCATTTGGCTAATTTTGTTTGCTTTTATGATTCGGTCTGCTTCAATAATGGCTAGTTCTGGTGCTTTTTTAATCGCATCATTTAATTTTTCCTTTTCGATCCCTATTTTGTAAATAGCATCAGGGAAGTCATGGTCTAAGGCTTCTCTGCCTAGTTTTTGTGCTTCCGTAAATTCTAGGCATTCGATATTTTTTGGGTCAATGGTTAATAGCAATCGTGCTGACTGAATTGTTTTTGCAAAGGCGTCATGCCTTCCTGTGATCGGGTATAGGTTGATGGCTGCATCGTCATTGATTTTGATTGATTGATCGCCAGCCTCGCCTACGTAGTAGCTATAATCAATACCCTTGCCAGCCTCAATTTCTGGTAAGTCTTTTATATTAACTGTTTTCTCCTTTATTTCTCTGCCAGCGAGTGTCTGACTGCCATCATGTTCGCTGTTCATAATCCCTTCAATCTGATCGAGGTACCCTTTGACTTGCGTTGAAAATGCTTCTCGCGTCATGCCGCTGTTGCCAACACTCATTACTAATCTGCGAAGTTTGCTGGCGATGTTTTGAACATCACTGACTTGACTTGATATTTTTTTCTGACGTTCCAATTGCCTAGTATTTTCTCTTTCTTGACTTTTAATTTCAGTTATTTTCATTTCTCCAGAAATACGCGCTTCTACATCGCAGTCAAGAAAAGTGCCATAGTTCTCTGACAGCACGCGTTCTTGGTTGTCACTTATTTCTTTGTCGAGCCCTTCCATCTGTATGTTTTTAAGATTTGTTGCTTAAATAAATAGTGGCAATGTTGACGATATTGACATAGTAAAATCCTTTTTATATTATCTTAAATATAGAATCAGTCATTCTATACCCAATGCTCATGGCTTTTGACAGTATATCAATTGATTTATTTGTTTCGAGTAATTCAAGTAGTACTTGTTTTTCATTTACCTTGCTCTTTTCACCAGATTTCTTTGCTAGTCCTGTGTAAACAAATTTCTCACTTCTAAGTTTGTCAACTGTCCGCTCAGCATCGTTTTTTTGTGTATTGATTATGCTGATAGCATAAGATTTTAGATTTGTCTGAGTTGAAGGAGAATTGCCGGTTTGGTTAAATAATATTTTTGAATCATTGTACGCATTTGCGAGCAATGAAATAGTGCTTGAATCGCCTGAGGAGAGTGCTTTGCCCATGGGTGGCGCGTTTTTACTTAACGTGCCAGTTGAAATTCTTTTCCCATTTGATTCAATAATATCTTTGCGCACAGAAATTGATGATGATATGTCACTGCTTGATCCACCAAGGCTTTGCGTGCCAGTTTCAAATAAATTGTTAAGACCAAAGAAGTGGGATACATTCGTGCCAATATTTGCACTATATGTGGATGAAGCACTTAAAGATGCAATCTGACTTCCGACAGAACCAATAACAACGCCATTTTCGGGATTATTTGACGTTAATTGAAAACAACCATCATCTGTAATAGAAGCAGTGATACCTGATTCAGGGTCGGAATTATTAATGCTATTTATTAGAAATTGAATATTCATACCATTAGTTAGGGCAATATCTGTATAACTTGCTAATTTTCCTGTTTTTGGATCAGCTGTGCCAATGCGCACGGTGCCAGTACCTGAAACGATGGTGTCACTAGTGATGGGGGGTGCGCCAGGAATGCCAATTGTACCTGTTAATGTTGATGGAGGATCGAGAGATACACCTAAATTATGGATACTGTTAAATTTATCGCGTAGTGCTTTTGTGTATTCGTCTAGCTGCCCTTGAAGATCGGGTAGTATTTTGTTATGTAATTGCATCAGGCCTGATAATTGACCTGTTTGGTTACCTCCTAAAATGGATGTGCTTATGTCAACAGTTCGATTATCACTTATTTGAACGGATAAAACACTGTTTCCTGCTGAATTGTCATAGTTTATGGTTGCGTAATTTTCACCTTGAAGTAGGTTGTTTTCACTTTTATCAAAAATTTCAGTTCCAAACGTATTAAAGGTGTTGATGCGAACGCCAAGCTGTTCTGCGAGTGCTTGGAGGGTAATACGCCTTTGATCTTGATAAGCAAGCTGTTCTGATGATCTTTCAGGTGCTATCTTAATGTTTTTATTTAGTAATGCAATTTCTTGGAGACACGCGTTTGTTTTTGCGACAGAAGCAGCAATGTCTTGTCCAACTTCGTCGCGTAAGTCTTTAATTTTAGAGGCTAATTTTGTGATACTTTCCGCGTGATTTATGAGTTCTCTTAAGGCCTCTTTGGTGTAGGTAGGTTGGCTTGGATTCGATTGAAGGGCTTTTAGTGCAGTTGACATTTTACCACCAATGTGAGCAAAAGAGCTTTGCTCATTTTTGCCGCCAAAGAAGCCCAAAATCTCTTGGTAATATTTTTCCATAGATGCAACGCCAGATACGAGGCTGCTTTGATCGCGAACTTCTTTGATTAATTTTTCATCGAAACTCTGCTGTAGTTCGGATGCTTTGACGCCAGAGCTGCCATTTAATTGAATGACGCGCTCGCGCGTTATGTAGCCATCAACATCTTTATTTGTCAAGTTATCATCAAGTGTATCTGCCTTTGTGCGATTGGCACTAATTGCAGACATTAGCCTGTGAGCTGCATTGTAGTGGACAGAATCTTGACTAAAAAGACCTATTTCTGGTGGCATGGGTGACGCTTTCTTGTCTTTACTAAAATGTTTGCGACAGCGCTACGGGCTGACTTAAACGTGAATATTTTGATTCGCCTTTATCTGTGTAGCAACATTTATTCATTTGATTGATCGTCGCAAAAAAAATATTCATTAGACGTTGACTATATTCATGCGCGTTATTAAGGTATGCATAGTTTTCTTTTGATTTAAGAACAAATTCATTGTTGGTTTTGTAAAGATTAAGAAGGTCATCACGTGATAACGCTTTTAATGAAATTAATTGATCAATATCGTTCATTATTTTTTCATAGCGATCACTGCATGCTTTTTTCAAAGGCAAAAGTTCAATAAGACTGTTTGTATCATGTTCTTTAACGCATGTATTTTCACGTTCCATAACATTGATAAATTCATCAATACATGGATAGAAATTAGCAATAACTTCAGCCACATTCATCTCGTTTGATTCCGGGTTATATCTGTTGATCATGGAGATTTCCCTGTTGTAGTTGAGTGGGTTCTTGATAAGCGCGGTCAAGTGCTTTTATGATATATTTTGCAATGCCAACACCACGCTTGGCTGCCTGTTTTGCAGCGGCGTCAACCCACAAAGATTGGAACATTTCAGAGCTATGTCCTGCACCAAATAAACCGCCTTCTGTATCCTTTGGAATAATGTTTGTAAAAAAGAATTTTAGAAACATCTCTTCATAGTCATGTGCTGCTTTGATTTTGTCTTCTTTTGTTGTTGCTTTATTGAGAGGCATCATGGTCATTGGCTCTCTTGTTGTTGCTGCTGCGACTGCCATAAAGTCCTCCCTAATTCATTATGATTTCGGCATGTAGTGCGCCGGCGTTTTTGATTGTCATGAGAATTGATCCCATATCTTTAACGGACACACCTAGTTGGTTAAGTGCGTTTACAAATTTTTCAAGTGTGGGCCCGGAACTTAGCAAATTGAATCGGCCTTTTTCTTCACGAACATTTACTTTTGTTTGTGATGTTATGACAGGTTCAAATGCTTTTGCGCCGCCAAGTATTCCCTTGTCAGGCGTATTGCCGGTCGCTTGATTGATTTGTTGTAAGTTGCCAGCAGAATTTGATATTTGTTGTTGTTGCTGTGTGATTTGGAGCTGTTGTTGGAAATAATCGTTGAGCTGAGAGACTTGTTGCGCTTGCGTTGCCATAATTTGCTGAGTTTGATTGGCAATACGAGTGTTTTCTTTTGTTAACCATGCTTTTTCAGCCTCAGAAGCTGTGTCTGGTATGGTGGTCTCTTTATTAACATCTGTAAAATCTTTTAATTCTTTTTCTTGCTTATCTTTTAACGCTTTAAGTTGTTCTTTTTGTAATTGAACAGTGGCGTTGGTTTGCTTTGCAAAATCCGCTAATTGCGTGGGATTTAACCCAACGACATTATTTACAACAGGCATAATTCCACCATTCGGTAGATTTGGCATGTATACTTCAGGGATTTCAACAATTTTAACCACTGTTGATCCGCTGGCAACTCCGCATGGGCTCATCTTAACGCCGCTGGTTACAACAATGACGTCTTTTTGCGTATCAATCAGAACTTTTGCTTTTTGATCAGGCTGTATTTGTAAGTGTCCAATTTCATGGAAAAAATTAAATGGCTTTATGTTTTTAGGCAAAACCATTTGAATGGTTCCCATATCAAGTGGCCTAGCAACGTTCTTGCCCCATCCCTTTTGCTCTGCATAGGTATTTATGGCTACAGCGATTCGTTTTGCAGTGGTGAAATCAGGTGTGTTCAATGTCATTTTGATTTCTTTTAAATCTGCCAACTCATAACCAACTTCTTTTTCAATTAAAGCGCCATTAGAAATTTTCCCAGCCGTTGGAATGCCTTTTGTTTGTGATGCATTGGCGCCCTGGGCGCTTAAGCCGGTGTTCATAGGGCCTTGTCCAACTGCGTAAACATTAGAGTCTGCACCTAATAGCGGTGTGACAAGTAATGTTCCGCCTTGCAGACTTTGTGCATCGCCAATAGCGGAAACGTTAACGTCAATGCGCCCGCCCGTGCGTGCAAATGCAGGAAGGGTTGCTGTTACCATCACAGCTGCGACATTTTTCCCAGCCATTTTTCCATCGCGCACGTTAACACCAAGACGTTCTAACATGCTGATAAGGCTTTCTTGTGTTTGTGGAGAGCTGGCGAGCGTGTCACCTGTGCCGTTAAGGCCAACGACAAGCCCGTATCCAACGAGATGGTTGTCACGTACGCCTTGAATTTGCGTGACATCTTTAATGCGTATGTTTGGTTCTATATCTTGGAAATTTGGGTTTTTAAAGGTTTCTTCAATGATAAGAGGTTTTGGCTCTGGAGGAATGGCTTCCTCAGCAAATGTTAACACACTCGCGAAGGCGAGGGCTGTGATGCTAAGCAGTATCTTGATATTTGATACAATTGACACGTGATGCGAACCAAAAAAATATAGTAACTAGTGATAGTTATGCAAGTTGTGTGCCAAATAGGATTGGTAATGGGATGATCGTTAGCTTGACCGCATGATTTAAGCAAACTATCATCAGAAATGACAATCAAACGATTCTTAAGGAATCATGTATGAGCTTTCGCGCCATTCTTTTTATCATTGGTATTCTGCTAAGTGGACTTGCCGCTACGATGAGTATTCCATTGTTTGTCGATGCATTTATTTACGGCACACGGGATTGGCATTCATTTTTGATGGGCATGTGTGTTACTGGTTTTTTTGGCTCTGTTATGGCGCTCGCGAGTCGTCCTGACGGTAAGATTCAGCTTGGTACGCGGGAAGCTTTTATAATGACTACGCTTATCTGGATTATGATGTGTGTTTTTGCGGCGCTTCCCATCTACTGGTCTCGGTTAAATATTAGTTTTATTGATTCGTGCTTTGAAGCCGTTTCTGCATTAACGACAACAGGTTCTACTGTACTTGTGGGGCTTGATAAAATGCCTAAAGGCTTGCTGCTCTGGCGGTCGATTTTGCAATGGCTTGGCGGCGTTGGTATTGTTGTGATGGCCATGACAATTTTTCCAGCGTTGCGTATTGGTGGTATGCAACTTTTCCGAAGTGAGTTTTCGGATCGATCTGAAAAGATTCTGCCGCGTGTATCTCAAATTGCGTCAGCAATTCTTATTACATATGTATTCTTTTCTTTGGTATGTTTTGTAATGCTTTTGTTGGCTGGAATGTCAACATTTGATGCTATATGCCACGCGATGACATCTATATCGACGGGCGGGCTCTCAACGCATGATGCATCTATCGCTGCTTTTAACAGCCCATTGATTGAAGCAATCTTGTGTTTTTTTATGTTTATTGGTGGCAGCGCTCTTATTCTATATGTGCGTTTATGGAGCGGGGATTGGAAGGCTATTCGTGATAGTCAATTACGTGTGTATGCTGGCTTTACATTGTGCAGTATTGTTGTGCTTACGTTTTGGTACTACTGCACGCAGAATAAGACTTTTTTAACGTCGTTTCGACATTGTAGTTTTTCCGTTATTTCGGTGATTACATCGACCGGATATACGTTAAGTGATTATTCATTGTGGGGATCATTTGCATCCCTACTTTTTTTTATGCTGAGCTTTTCAGGTGGGTGCACGGGGTCAACAACGGGCGGCGTTAAAATATTTCGTTTTCAAGTGCTGTATCAGTTGGCTAAAAGTCACCTCCACCAATTAAGACGCCCATATGGTGTATATGTGCCAATGTATCAAAACCACAAGATCACAGAAGCAGTGGCTTTTTCTGTGTTTACGTTTCTGATCTTATATTGTTTGTCTTTGGCCATTATTTCATCGGCATTGTCGGCAATGGGACTTGATTTTTTAACGAGTCTGAGCGGCGCGGCAGCATCGCTTGGTAATGTGGGGCCAGGACTTGGTTCGGTTGTTGGGCCTGGGACAACGTTTGCATCCATTAATTCAGGGTCAAAAGCCATTATGATGTTTGGCATGATTTTAGGAAGACTTGAGTTGTTGACAGTGCTTGTCTTGTTTATGCCATCTTTTTGGCGTGATTAGGTGCAGTTATACCCATCGCGAGGAGATTTTTCAACGTGGTGATTTGGCTTTTCTAAATTTGATCATAAGGATTTTTTTTAATAGCGTCGATTGTTTGTGGTAAATGATGTTCGTACATTTTTAAAAGCCCATACTCATAAGCTGTTCCATTAACTTTCTGAAACCCATTAAGAATTGCGGTGGGTAACTCAAGCAAATTATCTTCATTGAATACAATGTGACCTGAATGAAAGGCTTGGATGCCAGTGCCGCTGGCAAGTAATTGTTGAGCCGTTGGATTGCGATAAGTGCCGCTTGCGCTCATGCTATCAAGCTCTAAAAAATAAGCAACAAGACTATTAAATAACAAAGCGCGCGCATGGTCTTCAAAGGCTTCTGTTGTTATTTCAGTTCCAAAATCAGCATGTTCTAATACAGTCTGGTAGCGTGTTTTCTTGAAGGCGTAGTTACCATTATCATCTTTTTGAAAATCGTCAATCCCAAAAGATTCTCCATCTACGAAAATAGAATTTTTCATAGCATAGTGTTCAATTTTTTGCGTGATGAAGTCACGCGTGAGCTTAGGAGCTGTAAAATCAAGGAATGTATTAAATTGAATGCCTTCGTACGTATGTGATGCGGGAAACAGCATGCGAATAGCAGATAGAAGGTGATCTTGCTGTTTTGTTAATTGAATGTCATACCAATTTGTGACTTGTCTGATTTTGCCAGGTAAGCAAGGGTTTGATGCTTTTGATGAGGGTAGGACTTCTTCATAAAAACTGAGAAGCATACCGTCAGAGCGAGCGTAATGGTAGGAGGCCGCAAAATTAAGCACCTCTTTATACCATATGCCGCGCATAACGGCGTCAGCCTCTTCCTGAGTGAGCTGTACGCCACTTTCACGCATGAATGCGTCATTTGCAAAGTTAAAGTCTTTATTACTTAAGTCAAAAGAGTGGGCAAAATTAGTGCGTTGATGAATAAGATTAGGTGCGGAAACGACACGAGTGACTTCATCAAGGAAATACACAACATCTTTCCATTGGCAGTATTCAGGTGTCAACGCGAACGGAATGGGGTAGGGCGACGTTGTTTCGCGACCATTATTAATCATGTATGTGACGACATCGGAACATTCAATTTGTTGAGTTAGAGTTATTCCTTCTTGTATTTGTTGCACAACTGTTAACATCATTCTTTTTTGGTGATGAGATGTGATTCCAAGATCATTGTGAATTTGGTTGATCATGCGTGAAATGATGCTGTTATCCATTGGTTTTAAATATTGCAGGCCATAGTCACCCATTTCTTTTAATTTTGTATACATGAAACCTGTATCAACGGGTGTTGCTCGGCCAACAATTTCTGGTGTGGATATAGAATCAAGTAATAATTCACCGTTTTGTGCTTCCATAGACGGATTAAGCGGGTCGGGTAATTTTTTATAACCATATGAAAAGTAGGAGGGTGTTTTGTAAAGGTAATCCGCAGCATCATTTTTAGCAGTATAAAGCAGAAGGTTAATTGTCTCTGAATTTTCTGGTTTTGACCAAACAGAATTTTCACTGAAGTATGATTCTATCCCAGATATCCAATCAGGTTCTTGTCCATCAGCATCGAGTATTGCCATTGATGCGAGAATAGTCAGATATATGTAGCGTTTATCGATTTCAGATAAAGGGAGTTCTGCTTGATTGCTACTTAGTGAGTGGTTCAATAATTTTTTTTCAATTTCTTGAATGCTTCTTTGGATCGGTTTTTCTGTTCTTATTGATATATCATTTGGTGTTCCTGCTGTAGTGTTCGGTATTTCAGTTGCCGTTTGACTGATAATTGTGTCGCTGGATGCTTGAAATGTGCTGGTATCGCTTGATATGACAGTGTAGCTGTTTTCCAAAATCTCTGTAAAATCAGCATCTGAATTTTCATCGTATTCTAAATCAGCAATATGGGCAGATAGCAGGTCTGTGGCAGGTTGAGGGGGTACTTCTTCTGTGCTGCTTGATGACGCCCCCAACGTGAGTGCTTCATCTTCACGATAGATGTTCTTATAATATGTATTGCGTCCAAGCTGTATCGCGAGCTGTATCGTATATGAGCTAACAGTGCCACCCGCAAAAGCGGATGCTGAATTCTTTAGAAAATAAATCGATTGTTTTTGAATTTGGTCAAGTGTTAGGTCTGTATCAGATAGGGTGCTGGTGCCAGCTAAACAAACAGATGTGTAGGCTGAATTTAAAAATCCAAGAGTCATGTCTGGTTCGGATGTTGCATTAATCCATTTTGAATTGGCAAGATTTCCCCAATTTTGCGCTCTCAAGACAGATGCATGCCATTCAAGGATTGATTGATCAATGTCTTCTGCATTATGGCCTTTTTCAAGCAATCCCCATAATGGCGGTTCTGACTTTTCTTCAATTCTGCTTGTTAGGTCGTTTAATAATTTTGCTTGGTAATATGTATAGAGTTGTAACGTGTCGTGTGCTGGCGATGATTCGGATGATATGCTGGATTTTAAGTGTGAGTAAGCGACAAGGGCATCTGGATTCGTAGCAAGAAGAGGAGTGGTAAGAGTTATTATTATTAATAAATTGGCAATCCTCAAATAACACATTAAAATAAACCTTTTATATCAAGGTGGTTCATTCTATATTTTAATAAATATTGATTAATAAAGTGTTAATTTGAATTAAGAATAGATTATATGTAAGTTCATGGCAATAAAAAACCCGGCTTTACAAATGGCCGGGTCAAATAACATTAAATTCATAAGTTAACGTTACGCGATTGCTTTAACTTTTTTAGCTAAACGTGAAACTTTGCGTGCTGCTGTATTCTTGTGCATCATACCTTTGCTTACGCCACGCATTAATTGACGCTCAGCTGCTACAAGAGCTGCTTCAGCCGCAGCTTTGTCTTGCGCTTGTGGTGTTTCTAACATGCGTTCAATTTTGCGAACTTCTGTGCGGATACGTGATACACGATTTTTGTTAACGAGTGTCTGGCGTGCTGTTTTGCGGATGCACTTTTCTGCAGACGAATGGGAAGCCATGAAATGTCCTTTTCAATGCGTTATAATAAAACTTTTAATGGATCTTGGCATGATCTTTTTAAAAAGTCAAGTTTTTGCTGACGATTTTTGCATCGTTTCATCTACTTATCAAATAGCAATGCCGTTAGTATATAATTCACACATAAAATCAGAATTGATGAAGACACAACTGCATTTGTTGTTGCGCGTCCAACTCCTTCGGCGCCACGTGCAGATTGATAGCCATGATAGCAACCCATTAGTGTGATAACAACGCCAAATACGGCGGCTTTTATTAACCCAGAAATTACATCTTGTGCTTTCAAGAATTCCAGCGTTTGGTTTATGTAAGCTGCTGAATTAAAATCGAGTTTATAAATGCCAACTAAATAGCCACCTAAGACACCAATACAATCAGCAATTAATACGAGAAATGGCAGCGTTACAAGGCCGGCTAATAAACGTGGAAACACTAAGTACTTAAATGGATTTGTTGACAGTGTTGTTAGTGCATCAATTTGTTCTGTGACCCGCATTGTGCCAATCTCTGCTGCCATTGATGCGCCCACACGACCCGCAACCATAAGGCCCGCTAAGACAGGGCCAAGTTCGCGTGTTATTGTCACAACAACAACTGTAGCAATAGCGCTCGATGCATTGAAACGCGAAAAGCCTGTGTGGCATTGGAGCGCTAGTACCATGCCGGTAAAAATTGCCGTTAAGCCAACGACCGGCAACGAATAAAAACCAATTTGCATAAATTGCTTTAAGATCTCACGTGGATACCATGGAGCCCGAAAAGCACTTAGTATGGTGTTTAGAAAAAAATGCACAATACGACCGAGATTTGCCAGCAAGAGCAATGTAGAACGACCAATTTGGCTTAAAATAGGCATGAAGCAATCTTTCGAATCAAGTGTCTTTAAATAGTATAGACTTTATTAAATCGATCCCCAAGAGTTACGAGCACATCTCGGCTGTCTGTTTGTATTTTTTCTGCAATATCTTCCAATGTCATTGCATTATTGCAGCCTCCAAGGAGCGTTGCGTGATCGCCCACATTAATATTTGCGATATCGGTAACATCAACAGTGGTAAGATCCATTGAGACGCGGCCGATAAAAGGGGCTTTTTGGTCATTAATTATGGCATAAGCGTCAGTTCCACTTAATTTTCTGGATAAGCCATCGGCATAACCCAGTGCAAGTGTGGCAATTCTCATTGGCTTATCTGCTGTAAATGTGCAGTTGTATCCAACAGAATCTCCAGAATCTATTTCTTGAATTTGCAGAATCTTTGCTTTGATAGTAATACATGGAGCTAAAGAGTTTTCTGAATTTCCAACTAATGGTCCATACAATGCCCTGCCTGGACGCACAACGTCATAGTGATAGTCTTTTCCTAAAAAGATCCCATTTGAATTTGCCAATGAAAACTTTGCACCTGAAAAGTAATGACGTAGTGTGTTAAAAAAAAGACTTTGCTTTTCATTCATAGCACTTGATGGATCATCTGAACAGGTTAGGTTGCTTATGATGAGAGACCAGCTAATGTACGGAAGGTCTGTTTCTAATAAGCGTTTAAGGTAAGCAGAGGATAAACCTAATCGATGCATACCTGTGTTTATATGAAGTGCTGTTTTTAAAGGGGTTCCGCGAGACTTTGCAAATTCATGCCAAGTCACAATAGACTCATACGTATTTAATACCGGCGTAAGAGAATGCGTGAGACACGTGTTTGCCCATTCATTATCGTAAGGTCCATTTAAAACATATAACGTAACGTTTGGCATATGTGCCCGTAAAATTAATGCTTCTTCAATGTAGGCTACAAAAAATGCGTTACAGCCGGCCTTGTGTAAGGCTACTCCAATAGGAATGTCACCGAGGCCATAGGCATTTTTGTTTTTAAGACAGGGTAAACATGTGCTGTAGGGCAGATTGATTGCAATGTGTTATAGTTGCGCACGATTGCCCCTAGGTTAATTTCAAGTATGCTTGAGCAGAACTGAGTAGGCAGAGATCTTGTTTTTTTTTGTTCAAAGTTAGCAAAGCTAAGTTTGTTTGGATTAGATTTTGAATCAATCATTTTTGCAGATGTTGAATAATTCATCTATGACTCGAAAATTTAGAATTAGGTTGCCTTATTAATATGGGGGTTAATTGAGTGTTTTTCAACTTAAAATAATTTATATTTATTTGACTATGGCGTTTATATAGCGCAGTTATGTTCTCCTTGGTTCTTTTAATAAAAAAAAGAGGGCATATCGCCCTCTTTGTAACACTTTAATACTTTTAATAAGAAATAATCGATTGCTAGTTCTTTTTTGAATCAGCTTTTTTAGAGGCAGATTTTTTATCGTCTTTTTTTGAATCTGCTTTCTTAGGCTCCGCTTTCTTGGGTTCTTCCTTTTTAGGCTCTTCTTTCTTAGGTTCTGCAGTTTTTGCCGCTGCTTCTTCTTTTTCCTCGTTTGCAGATGGTTTTGAAATATCTTCGCCGGCTTTGATACGTACGGCTAGTTTGACGTAAGTCTCTGATTTCACAGGAGGAGCAGCGAAGAGTGATCCATCTTTGTTTTTCAGCAATACCGTTGGTACACCAGGAATTTTAAGCTTTTCAAAGAGAGCAACGTTTTCTTCAAGCTGCTTTTGTACTGCAGGTGATTCTTCATCAGTCTTAAATTTAGCGACATCAAGACCTGAGTCTTTGACGAGTTCTAAAAGCTTATCACGGGTTAGGTCGTTAACTTTGTCTGCAAATTTGCCCATAAGAACCTTTGATTTATCGCCACCTTGTTTATCTGCAGCTAACATAACTTTTGAAACAGCAACAGAGTTAGCGCCAAGAATTGGTGCAACAACAAGCGTAAACGCTACATCTTTTGACTTATCGATCGCTTCAATTGCTGTCTTCATGAAATCATGGCAATGTGGGCACATTGGATCAATCATTGCATATACTTGCAATGCTGCCTTTGGATCTCCCCAAAGAATTGCGTTTTTCTTTACACCCTCTATTTCTTGAGATGCATTTTTCTCAAGATCACGTGATGCCTTTTCTTGTTGTAGTTGCATGCCATCATTAATGGCTTTCATAAATACATCTGTTTGTTCACGCGCCACTTTAACGACAATTTCTTCAATCGCTTTCGTTTGTTCTGCAGTGAATATTGTGCTGCTTACTGATGACTTTGACGCTACTTCATTTTTTTGTTCGCTTGGTTTATTGCCTTTGCTTACATAAAAGCCCATCCCAACAACAGCGTCAACAGCGACACCAATAATGATCTTCATTGTTGAACCACTTTCTTGATTTTTCATTCCACACCTTAAAAAGTACTAATTAAACTAAATTCATTTTAAATGCATAGATTTTAAATGCAAGACCTTTTTGGCATGCAAATTGCATTACTCCTTGTTAAGCAGGTCTTCCAGGTAGGAAAGTTATATATGGGTATTAATGACGCATCTAATCTAGGTGTTAAAACTTTACAAGTAAGTGGATTTGCAAATCTTAGGTCAATACCGCCATCTGTTTTTCAAGACAAATTGGTTAACTCTCTTGGTAGTGATAGCTTTAAATCAGTACTATCTGATTCTAAAGAAGCAGATTCTGTAAAAGCAAAAGTTCAAACTGCCTCGCAAAGTAATGTTGAAAAACGGCCTGTCTCACAAAGTAATGCCGAAAAGCGAGAAGTTAAAAAGTCAGAGAATGATGTTGCAGAAGGTGATAACAAGAGAACTGAAAAAGTTTTATCTAGCCCTTCATTAAAATTCTTGCCTGGTTCCTCATCGGCTTTACAGGAAATATTATCGCAAAGTAACGCGATTGAATCAGATGGGTTTCTTTCTGCTGTAGATATGACGAATGCTTCTTTAATAAAAGAAGCTTCGGAATTCGATAATCCTTTTGGTTTTAGTCAGGATGCTTCACAACAATTTCCTTTGGACGATTCAATGGTGAGACCTGTAGGATTTTCTGAATCCATGGCAGTGCAAAATACGGTAGCACAATTAAATCATGAAAAAAGACAAAGCGTTGAACAAGAAAACTCATTAGTAAGTGAGGGCGCGGGCAAAATTGATATAGCCCCTGACAGGATAAGCACAGATAGCACTATCGTTAATATACGTGCTGATCAGAGAATAGATACTGCAGTTTTGAAAAGTATGACTGCAGACCAACAATTGGGTGCGTCCCAAATTAATGTTTCCATTATGAAGCCGATGCAAACTATAGTCCCTCTTGTAACACCAATTTTGCTTTCAAATTTTGATTCAGCAAATGAAGTGTTATTTGGAGTTGATAGTGAAGGTGTGGAAATAGGAAGCGTTACCGGCAAGCCAACTTCCTTTGTTGAAGCTTCACAGCACCAAAAGCAATTATTAAATAAAAACGGTGAAGGCGGATCTGAGGATAATCCTGAACAATCTTTTGATGGCTCAGATAGCCAATCCCAGCAGGTCTCAGCAAATGCTGCGGATTCAGTTCAAAGAACGCTAGCCGCACAAAAGCTCACGCAGATTATTCGAGATCGCGCTCAAGATGCCATTGAAAAAGGTAAGAATGATATGGCTCTTAATGTTAAGGGTATTCAAACGACGCTTGGTGAAGTCGAGCTGGATTTAAAGATTTCAAATAAAAAAATAAGCGTGAGGATTTCAAGTGAGAGCAAAAATATGCAGACGTTACTTAACCAAGAGCGTTCTAGCATTATATCTATTTTAAATGGGTTAATCGGGTCAACAGAAAAATCTGAATATGTGTTGGCTGATATTCCTGTTGAAATTTGTCATAAAGAAAAGGGAATTTAAATCATGGCACATGTTAATCCAAATGGTTTTGATGGTTCTGCGTACAATACTGGCCCCCAGAAACTTAATGTAGCTAAAGAATCCATAAATGACGATGATTCGAAAGGCTTTAGCTTTAAGGAATTTACGAATAAGTTTGGAAGTAAAGAAGATGCTCCTGGGATGCATAATGCGGTTACGAAAACAACGCATTCACAGTTGGAATTTGCCCAAAAGCTTTTATTAAAGCAATTGCAGTGTCAAACACCTGATAATTCGTTTGATCCAAATCAGATGATGGAATCAATGATGGGAATGCTTACTATTGCGCAAAACAGTGAGCTTGTTGCCATGCAAAAGGAAAATATGGAGCTGCAAAAGGCATTATTTTATACATCACTAAGTGCATTTGAAGGTGAGACTGTTGAGCATTCAGGAAACGTATTTGATTATCAAAATGAAGATCAGGAGATCGTATTTAACTTGCCCGCTAAAGTTGATAAGGCTGTTCTTACTATTCATGATGCGAGTAACAACTGCGTTAAGATTGTTCCACTTGAAAAGAAAGATGGGCGAAATTCATATACGTGGGATGGAACAATAGATAACGATGAGGGTGATGAAATTATACATGCAGAAAAAGGGATATACACAGTTTTTGTGACAGCAAGAGATAGCAATGATGAGCCACTTGATGTGAATATTCGTTTGAAAAGTCATATTACCGATATTGCATATGATGAAAATGA
Organism: Alphaproteobacteria bacterium; assembly: GCA_030727085.1. GTDB lineage: Bacteria > Pseudomonadota > Alphaproteobacteria > Paracaedibacterales > CAIOTO01 > CAIOTO01. The sequence goes on from JANRCF010000004.1 coordinate 27,098, forward strand.
GTTGGCCTTACCTATGTCGGGTTCTGTACCAATTTATGATATTAAGCGTCGCACAATGATTAAAAAAGCAACGGAACGGTATCAAGAGGTTTCTGCTAAGCCGCAGCATTACCAAAATGCTTCTGCTGTAAATAATGTCATACCAAAGTCAGGAGCAGGTTTCACGTTATCTGACATGGATGCAATACCTTTTTATGGAACGTAATTTAAAATTAATAAGAAATAGATGAAATAGGAGAACTCTTATGAGTGGATCGAATATAAGTACATCGGCCGTGAATGCATGCAGTAAACGTTTTGATACGCAAGCACTAAACCTTGCTTCTGCTGGTTCTGTCGCTGGCAAAACAACAGGTAATTTTATAACAACATTCCAAATGAGAGACGCACAAGGTGTCGAAGGCATTAATATTCGCTATCTGAACCAAGTAGGTGAGGCGCAAAAGTCTATTTATGCAACGAATTTTTCAATTGCAGGGCAAGGAATGGCGGTCGTTCGCAGTAAAGCAGACATTACAGGTAATATTGGAATGGTTCGTGATTGTACATTTCGTCCAGATAAGAATAGGGATTTTGTCAATAATCTGGGTCAATATTTGCAGGTTTTTTTGACAGATGCGAGTGGAGAACCGCTTGATCCTGATGTTACGACAACCAATAATTTGCTCACACTTAATACGGGGAATATTGCACAATCAGCACAAGCAACAAAAACAGTGTCGGCGCAAGTTTTATTAAGTGGAGAGGCTGTGGTCGATACAAAATATCCAATGACTACTCAAGTTACAGATTCATTTGGAAACGTCCGAAATATTACAGGGGCATGGACTAAAACAAGTGCTACTGAGACGAACGGTGAACTTAAGATAGCCGGAGCAAAGCAATCATGGACATTGACATTCGAGGATTTAAAGGCGCCAGGTGGAACGGTTGGTGCACCATATGATACAACTACAGGTGGTCTTGTTGTAGAGTTTGACGCAAAAGGGACGCCAGCTGGATATTATGCAAAAGGTGCTGAACCTGTATTTCCTGCATCAAATACACCGCCAGCACTTGATATTACCGGGTGGCCAAATGGGGCAGAAGATTCTGCTATAAAGATTAGCCTTGGCACAGTTGGTGAAAATGATGGTGTTGTTGTTTCTGGTAAAACTTTTCAAACGACAAGTGTTATATCTGATGGTTATGGCGCAGGAAATCTTTCTTACTTTGAATTTAATAAAGATGGATTTGGGATCGCACATTTTACTAATGGTCAACAATCAAAGTATTGCCGAATTCCAATAGCTGTATTTAATAATGTGAATGGGTTGACGGAATATGCTCCAGGTACCTATCAGCAAACAGCTGCATCTGGAGCATATAATTTATTCTTCCCAGGGCATGGAGGAGCTGGTGAATTGGTGCCAGAAACCTATGAAGGTTCAACGGTGGATGGAACGCAAGTTTATCTTGATATGCTTGATACACAGCGCATATTTACTGGAAATTTGAAAGCAATTGAAGTTGATAAGGAAATGAATAAGCAGTTAATGAATGTTTAGTTTTCGGTGTTTAATCTCTTGTTAAGAATGTTTATGTAGTATGAAAATAGCAAGTCATATCACCTTTAGATGATTTCACAAAGATCATCGACATTACGAGAAGTCGAAGGTGGTGTGTTGATCCAGGGCATCCTAGTTTTCCATGCCCTTTAATGTTCGAAATGATGAGAAAACTCTTAAAGATGACGGCTAGTCACTCCTTGCATATAAAATTTTTTTATAGAGAAAAGGATATCTCTAATGGCCAGTGCAACATGCGGGAGTGTTCAGTGAACTGTGTCAGTTTCATCATCTTAACACTTTACTCCTA
>JANRCF010000005.1 GCA_030727085.1 Alphaproteobacteria bacterium
CTAGATACCAGTAATTCATGATCATTCCAACAAAAGCAGAAACCATTGGTGAGGCCGTTCGTATTGGCGCTGAAATATTTCATAGCTTAAAAGCTGTTTTGAAAAAGGCTGGACATAATACGAATGTCGGTGACGAGGGTGGATTTGCACCAGCGTTTAAATCATCAGCAGAAGCGTTAGATGTGATTATGCAAGCCATTAGCGCAGCAGGCTATGCGCCTGGTAAGGATGTTCATTTGGCACTTGATGTTGCAGCAAATGAATTCTTTAAAGATGGTTATTACACCTACGAAGGCAAAAAAGTAGACACAAATGCGATGATTGCCGTATATGTCGATCTAGTGAAACGCTACCCGATTTTATCAATCGAAGATGGTCTGGCTGAAGATGATTTTGCTGGTTGGGCGGAATTAACAAAAGCACTGGGTGATTCAGTTCAGCTCGTTGGCGATGATTTATTTGTAACGAATCCAACACGTTTGCGCCGCGGTATTGATGTGAAAGCAGCAAATGCGATTTTGATTAAGCTGAATCAAATTGGAACGCTAACGGAAACGCTTGATGTTATCGATATGGCAAAGCGGGCAGGGTACAACACAGTTATTTCACACCGTTCGGGTGAAACCGAAGACACCACGATTGCTGATCTTGCAGTCGCTGTAGGGGCAGGGCAGATAAAAACAGGCTCTCTCAGTCGAACTGATCGTGTTGCAAAATACAATCAATTATTGCGTATCGATGAAATGCTTGGAAACCGTTCGGTCATGGGGCGTGTAAGCCGTTAATCATGATTCAAGCCGAGAAAAAATTTTCAATTCGCCAAGTTGTTGTTCCATTTGTGTCAATTGTTATTATGGGGTATTTTACATATCATATTTTTCAGGGTGATCGCGGTATTATCGCCTATCTTAGGTTGCAGCAAACTGTTTCAGGTAATGAGAAAAAGCGTGCTGCACAGCAAACATTACGTGAACAGCTAGAGCGCCGTGTGTATTTACTTCGTCCCGATAGTTTAGATGTTGATTTGCTTGAGGAGCGTGCGCGTGCGGTTTTGAGTTATGCGCATCCAGATGAGATTGTGATTCATGATGGCAGTGTTGGTGTGGCAAAGCCAAAGGCAATTCCAAGTGTAACGGCTAAACGTAAGTAACTGTTTTAGTCTGAGACGTTAGCATGACTGCCTTTTTAGGTGATTTTTTCGTCAAATCTTACATGTGCTCCTCAAATACATAAGTATTCTGTGGCGCTCGGCTGCGATTTTTCTAAAACTCCCTCTAAGAATTTTAGTCATCAAAGGTCTCAGCTTGTTCTTTTACCTTAATTTTATTAACGATTTTTTAATAAGATATTGCTAGGATTACATAATAGATAATTAATCAGTTGCTTTATGTTATGCACAATGCCTTGCTTCAGAAGATTGTCGATGCTTGTTTGGTTAAGCAAAATAACGCCGAACAAAGTTACCCCGCACTTCATAGTGCTGCTTTCATACAATTTATACATAAATTCTATGCGAATGTAGATGTAGATGCGCTTAAGTTATGCTGCTCTTCATATGGTATTGATTTTCTTGCACATTTTGTAATGCATGCATGGCAGCTTATGCAACAACGCGCCCATCGTGATTCTGTTGTAGGTGTCGTAGATATTTCTTCACTTCAGTCTGATTCTTTTACAGAATGCATGTCCTTATCCAATGAAAACAATTTATTACTTGTAACGTTGATTAATGATGACCGTCCGTTTTTAATGGACAGTCTTTTGCTGTTATTAAAAAATAAATCGCTCTGCGTTAAATTGATGTGTCATCCTGTGTTTCGCGTAATACGCGACCAATCGGGGCATTTACAGGAAATTTACAATGCTGCTTGCACGCCAAAAGATAAATGCAATGCTGAATCACTTATTTCGTTTATTCTGCACGTTGATAAAAATAGTCTAGACCAAGAAGCCCTTAAGTTACTACTTCGTGAGCGCTTTTCGCAAATTATATCGGTTGTGGACGACTTTTCACTTTGTCGCGACACGCTTCAGCGTGTTGGAGAGGGCTACGAAGCTTTAAGTAAATCACTTTCTTTTCCAGATAATGAGCGAAATCAAATTTCGTCTTCCGAGATTGGAAGTTTTCTTCAATGGTTAAAAGATCATTTTGTTTTCTTAGGCGCCCGCTATTTTAAATCAGATATTATTGAAAAAGATGATAAGACGAGCCTCTCTTTTGAAGCAATGGCGCATGATACTTTGACGGAAAACGGTGTTGGTCTTTATCGTCATAAAGAATTTCAAACGGAAATTGAGTTGTTGCCTATTGCGATGCGTGAGTCTGACCAGCAGCGTTATGGGTTAGGTACGCATATGATTTGTGATCCAAATGCGGATGCAGATGCGTGTAAGCCCTTGCCATTTTTTTCCATTGTAAAAAGCCCAATACGTTCAAATGTACATAAATACACACGTATTGATTGCATTGAAATTATGGATTTAGATCAAGACGGAACGTTATGCGGTTTGTATCAGTTCATTGGTATTTTTACACGTAAGTTCTTTGATGAATCACCGTTTCGTATTCCTATTTTATGTAATCGTGTGAGACGCGCTTTTGATCGATTCGAGATTGATCTAATAGGGCACAATGGCAAGATTTTAACGGCCATTTTAGCAACGATCCCTCATGATGAGCTTTTTCAATTTGATGACGATGGCTTGCACGCATTTTGTGCAAAAGTGCTGTATCAAAAGAAACGATCGGCTGTGAATATCAAAGTTGATCCATTGGGGCGTTTTGCAACGACACTGATCTTTTTGCCACGCGATAAGTACAGCCCTGAACTAAAATCTTCGGTTAGGAAATATTTAGAAAAATCGCTTAATGGAAAAGTTCAGTCAGAGCATGCACATATAAGCGAGCAAGAATTCGCGCGGCTGCTGGTTGTGGTTGGCTATGATTCTCCGCATGAAGTTGTCTTTGATATTGAGCAAATCGAGTCTGACATAAACGCATTATCACAGACATGGCAAGAGCGTATGCAGAATGCATTGCGTCTGGATGGCGATACTTATATTGATGAAGTCGCTGCGTTTGTATTTCCAGAGGTTTATCAGAAAATTTACACACCAAGTGATGGTGCACGTGATTTGAGGCGTGCATGTGGTGTGAAAAATGAACCACATCAACGATCAGCTGCTATTTTGCTTAACCCTGAGCAAGGCACATTCACATTACAGGTTTTTGATTTTTCTAGGAACGTATCACTTTCAGAGTTGATGCCTATTTTCCAGAATTTAAGCTTGGATGTATTAAGTGAATCAGATTTTGAGTTATCACTGATCAATGAGTCAGTTTATTTGCATAATTTTGAGTGCACGATGCCTGATGGTTTTGATGCGCATGCAGCAAATCGATTGATTGAAGGTTTTAGGTCTGTATGGGATAGTGTTTGCGAGAATGATCGCTTTAACGCACTTATTTTTAAATCAACATTAACATCACGTGATGTGATGGTTGTGCGTGCTTTTGTACGTGCTATGCGTCAAATGCAATTTTCAGCTTCGATTGATTATGTGGCCACAATTTTGCTGATGTACCCATCGATTGTGCAGCATTTGATGGATTATTTTAAAGTCCGTTTTGACCCAGAGCTTGATGAAAATCGTTTGTGTCGGATGGTAATCTGTGAGGCAGCATTAAATGATGCACTTCAAACAATTACGCGAAGTGATCATGACCGTATTATACGCCATTTATTTGCTGTTATTAAGGCCTGTGTACGCACAAATGCGTATCAAGGAAAAACCTATTTATCATTTAAGTTTAAATCAGAACATATACCAAATTTACCAAAGCCTGTGCCATTGTTTGAAATTTTTGTGTATACCACTTTTATGGAGGGGGTGCATATACGTACAGGGAAAGTGGCGCGTGGCGGTATTCGCTGGTCCGACCGTTTGGAAGATTTCCGTCAAGAAGTTTTAGTGCTGGCTAAAACGCAAATGATCAAGAATTCAATTATTATTCCACTTGGTGCAAAGGGCGGTTTTGTCTCGCGCAGGTACGAGGAGATGTTGGCTCAAGGTGTAAGTCCGGCATTACTTAAACAAGAAATTGTAACGTGTTATCAAATATTTATACGTGGTCTTCTTGATCTGACTGACAATCAAAAAGGCGATATTTGCATTCCTCCGCATAACGTTGTTCGTCATGATGAGGACGATCCTTACCTGGTTGTTGCGGCAGATAAAGGTACGGCAAGTTTCTCTGATTATGCGAATGCCTTAAGTCAAGAGTATGGTTTTTGGTTGGATGATGCATTTGCATCTGGTGGATCCGTTGGATACGACCATAAAAAGATGGCGATCACATCGCGCGGCGCATGGATTTCAGTTCAAAAACATTTTGCCGAACTTGGGATCGATTGTCAGGAGACACCATTTACAGTTGTTGGCGTTGGCGACATGGCAGGGGATGTCTTTGGTAATGGTATGTTGCGATCCGATAAAATACGTTTGGTAGCGGCATTTAATCATCAACATATTTTTCTTGACCCTAATCCTGATGCAAAGACAAGTTTTGCTGAACGTCAACGTATGTTTGATTTGCCGACTTCCACTTGGGCTGATTATGATGCGGGCATTATATCAAAAGGCGGTGGTATTTTTAGGCGCGACGTAAAAAGTATTCTGGTATCTAAGGAAATTTGTACAGCGCTTGATCTGCCTGATGATGTGATCGAGATGGCGCCAGAGTTGTTGATACAATATATACTGCAAGCAAAAGTTGATTTGTTATGGTTTGGTGGTATCGGCACGTACGTGCGCTCTCGCGCAGAGACAGATTTTGACGTGTGCGATTCTAATAACGATTTGCTGCGAATTGAGGCGAATCAATTGCGGTGCCGCATTATTGGTGAAGGTGCTAATCTTGCCATGACACAAAAGGCCCGCATCGAGTATGCATTGCTTGGTGGACGGTTAAATACAGACGCGATTGATAATTCTGCTGGTGTGAGTTGTTCTGATCACGAAGTTAATATCAAAATTCTTTTTAGTAATTTGATGCAAATGCAACGCATTACACGTGTAGAGCGTGACCAATTATTGCCTGAAATGACTGACGATGTAGCTGCGCATGTGCTTAATGATAATGCTGAGCAAAATCGTGTATTGACATGGCTTCAGATTCATTCGCACAATGATATGGATGGATACAAACAGTTAATCAATATCTTGGAAAAAAACCACATGCTTCCTTTAAATAGAAAGCTTGAATCATTACCAACCGATCAGGAAATTGGTCAGCGTGCGCATGATCAGCGTGGATTAACACGTTCAGAACTTGCGGTAGTATTGGCTTACAGTAAAATCATCCTTTTTCAGCGTCTTTTGAATGGATCCAATGAAGCTCCAATGGAATATACATCAGTTTTGATGAATTATTTTCCAAATGTATTACAAAAACGATTCAGTGAAGAAATTCACCAGCATCAGTTGTCACGTGAGATAATAGCAACCATACTCTCAAATCAATTAATGAATCATTTAGGGCCAGTGGATGCGTTTGAGATCATTGAAATGTATGATAAAGATGTGTGGGAAACAATTCATGCGTATTCTTTTGTAATGGGATTATTTGGGAGTCGCTTGAGCGCTTTGAGCGCACAAGACCCTGAATACGATACTGTTCTTACGACTAGGCAGCTCATGATGATATACACACGTAATCGTGTTTTGCTTGAGCGTCTTAAAGGTGAGCAGTTTGATTTTGTAAGCAATATGGACCCCTGGTTTGCGTGCATGCCAGGCGATGCTTTAGCAGAACTGTTTGAATTATTTTGCAGAACAACGTTCGATAAATCGATCCAAAGTGTGAAAACATTATCCAAAACATATTGTATATTAGCGACGAGTTTTGGATTTAGTGATTTTTCTGAATTATCAAAAAAACTTCATTTGAATGCCTCATGGCAACGTCAAGCAAAGACGTATTTGCTGAATGATTGGGTTCGTCTTCAGGTGAAGCTTGTGAAATTTGCGCATGATACTGAAAAAGGTCGTGCGTGGATAAATGAGATAGCAATTAACCCTGAGCATGCTTCAAGACAAGAAAATCTTGAGCCTGTTCAGGTGTTATCTCGCGTTCAAAATGGCACAGTTAAGAATGATTTGGGTTTTATGGCCTATTTTATTCGTTATTTTGAACATATTATTAATATAAATTGAAACCTAAGGAGTTTAAAATGACTAAATTACTTTTAACTGCCGTTGCTTGTTTTGCGTTTGTTGCAACAACTTCATCTGTCTTTGCAGATAATAATCCAGGTTCTGAGCAGCCGCAAGGAGGCAATCCAGCGTTGAACGGTGAGCAACAACAAAACCCACAAAACCCACAACAAAATCCAAACCAAGAGCTAAATCAAAATCCACAGTAAGGATAATCAGTTTATTCTTTTGGTATAAAAAATCCTGCAGCTTAGCTGTAGGATTTTTTTTGCTTAAAATTTTGCTAATTTTTGTAAGGACAGTCGCAGCAGGTCTGATGATGTTGCTGTTGCGGGCGCCTCTTTAAGTGCGAGTTGCAGCGCATTATGTGCCTCTGATCGTCCGTACCCTAAATTCACCAAGCCGAGTAGTGCGTCATGCGATGGCACAGCCTTTGTCGCAGTTGTTGTTTCAATGCTTATGTTAGGTGCCGACAAACGATCTTTAAGTTCTAATACAATACGTCCTGCAAGCTTAGGTCCCACACCATCCGCGCGTGTCAGCATCGTTTTATCTTGTGCTGATATGGCTAGCATTAATTCGTCGGGCGTCAGCACGGATAAAATTGATAGCGCTACGCGAACCCCCACACCTTGTACATTTAGTAATTGCCGAAAGCAGAGCCTGTCCGTTTTTTCTAAAAAGCCACATAGCTGCGTGACCTCTTGCCGTGTGACCTGCTCGATCCAAAGTGTTGCTTTTTGACCTACATCAGATAGCTGCATGAGTGATTTATTAGATACAACAACCCAATAGCCAACGCCATTGACATCAATGACAACGCCATCATTTTCGATGGAATCAATTATCCCTGTTAGTTTTGCGATCATATGTTTTACTTTTCTTGTATTACCGCTCGTCATTGCGAGCATCTTTGATGCGCGGCAATCCAGAAATGGACGGATCACCACGATGTCTGTGACTGTCGGTGATGACGGAGGAAGAGGTTTATAGGCAAATACGGATCTGCACTATTTAACTTTCTTTAAAGTACGCTGATTCCACGTAAAAGAATATGGAAAAATTCATTAAAAAATCTTGACACAAAGCACGAAAAACTCTTATAAGTGAACATGTCACCTCTTCCATGCACGTGGAATTGGTCGCTGGAGAGATGGCCGAGTGGTTAAAGGCAACAGACTGTAAATCTGTCGACGTATGTCTACGCAGGTTCGAACCCTGCTCTCTCCACCATTATTTTTTTATGCGGGTGTAGCTTAGTGGTAAAGCTCCAGCCTTCCAAGCTGGCTATGTGGGTTCGATTCCCATCACCCGCTCCAACAACGCGGGTCAACCTAGCAAATAGGTTTTAATTACAGGAAATATACAATGACAAAAGCAAAATTTGAGCGGAATAAGCCGCACTGCAATATTGGA
>JANRCF010000006.1:0-10663 GCA_030727085.1 Alphaproteobacteria bacterium
GCCTAAACCGGGAGCAAAACTCATGCCGCCTTTAGATGCACTCACCGTTTGTCGCGAATCGCTTTTTTGAGCAGCAGTTGTAGTAGACAAATCAATCATCTTCTGATTTGGAGCAAGTGTAGCTTTCCATTTACCAGCTTCCATGCCAAGACGTGCATACATCAATGTATTTGGTGCTACCATAAAGCCTAGACGTGGCGCAAATCCTATAAAGCTTGAACGCTTAACGGTCAATTCACCAGAAGTGGAAGCTTCTACTGATTTTCCTGAACCACTATCATTTAAAACAGTTACTTTTGTTGAGTCAACTCCACCATAAATTTCACCACCGAACACAAGTGAACCTGATTGAAAATTATAACCACCCAAAAGCCCAAATATACCTGCTGTCTTACCTGCATTTGTATTAACATTTTTCAGCTCATCAGCCGCAGTACCGAACACAAGTGAACCTGATTGAAAATTATTACCACCCAAAAGCCCAACTATACCTGCTGTCTTACCTGCATTTGTATTAACATTTTTCAGCGCATCAGCCGCAGTGCCAGCAGTAATATTAGTAGGATTAGAAGACACCATATCGTACTTCACATTCGTATTCGCCGCACCAGCGCTTGCACCGACGTATGCACCTTGCGCAACTTTGCCAGCACTAGCAGCATACACACCTGTTGACGCAGCAACGACAGCTGCAGTTATCAACATTGTATTTAAAAACTTTTTCATTTTTTATTTTACCTTTGTTATAAACAATAATAGATAACGTGGTTCCCAGCAGTATCTATGTAAACTCTAAATTGATGTTGGCGCGGGGTTTCCTGCCAACATCTTTTTTGGTGCGTTCTTATTAGAACTTGTAACCAACACCAACTTTGAAAGTTTGTTGAGTGATTTTGTATGTATGAGTAACACCAGTACCTTCAACGAGACTGGATTGATAACCATCAACATTTTGATTTACAGTCATTTTTGGACCAAATAGGTATGTATATTCTGCGCGTAAAAACAAATTCTTAGTGATAAACGCATCTAAACCAAGACCTGGCACAAAGCTAATTGGATTCTTTGTTGAATTAAATTGCTTTTTAGAAGCAGCTTTTTGGTCAGCATTAGCAGCTGAACCATCAATTGAAGCAGCATTCGGATCAACTTGAGCTGTCCACTTGCCACCTTCAATACCCAATTTTACGTATAGCATTGTGCTTGGCGTTACAAAGAAACCTATACGTGGAGCAAGACCATAAAAATTTGTGCGTTTAACACTTGTCTTCCAATAACCAGCAGATGCGCCTGTTGCAGAGTCATCATATGGGCTTACTTTAGCTGAATCAAAACCACCATATACTTCACCACCGAAATACATAGTTCCTACTTGCATACCATAACCAGCAAACAAACCGAATAATGGGTTTAATTTTCCAGCTTCCGCTTTGTAATTTTGCGCTCTTGCTGCAGTCAAAGCTGGCAACGCTGCCCCTGAAAGTGTAGCAAACGAATTATCATTTGAATAACCATACTTCACGTTTGTGTTAGCCATACCAACGTTACCACCAAGGTAAGCACCAGTTTTTGAATCAACAGCACCAGCAGCGAATACGTTAGCTGCAGTCAAAGCTGTAACAGCCAAAAGTGCACTTGTAAATTTCTTCATTATAAACTCCTAAAGATCTAAGTTCTGACGCACCATGCGTCGTTCTACATGTCCTTTTTGACATAAACGGACACCTTGTGAATACACTAAACAAAAATAGATCGATCAATAATTAAACTGATGTTGTCAAAATGACACATTTAATGAACAAAACGTTAATATATATAGCTAAAATGCCCGGGATAAAGAACACGCATAGAATCGTTAACAACGTGTTAAATACTAAATTGTAAACGCTTTTAAATGATTTAAGGGGGATCTTTTGAATATCACAACCGAACTTTTTGAACTTTATTCAACAGCGAAAGCTGCGAGCAAACTCGATCTTGCATTTCGCATTTTGGCATGCCTTGCTAAAATGAAACCAGAAACAGTATCAGTCGATATGCTGTCAGTTAAAGATATGACATCAATTATTGCGGAATGTGACGTGCTTGCGCCTGACTCTGCCCAAGACAATGATGTTGAAATGACTAGGGAAAGACCGTCTTCTTCACCTTCCTTTTCCATCCCCCCTCACGCATGCCCACACTCAAGCGAAAGTGCGGCTGGATCCACCCCCATAGAGGCCATCGCCATACGCCATTTCGTATCAGCTGCCGCGCAAAACAATAACTCTGTTGTCGGATGAACAAGCAACCAGTTATTCTCTGAAATTTCACTGTCAAGCTGACCCGGCGACCAATTCACATACCCAAGCGCAACAACTTTTCGGTTAGGGCCGTCACCCCCACCCAATGCTTTAAGAATTTCCAACGTCGATGTAACACCAACATGCGCATCAACAAATACCGTTGTATCGATATGATAGTCCAAGCTATGCAACACGAAACCTCGGCTAATATCAACAGGTCCGCCATAGACAATCGTAAGGTCGGGGCAATTGTACCCTGTCGGAATATCTACTTGCTTTAATAAATCACGAAAAGCGAGCCCTGCTAACGATTTATTCAACATAAAACCCATCGTTCCATTTGAATCATTACCGCATATATAGATGACACTTTGGTGAAAGCGTGAGTCCTGCATGTAAGGCATTGCAACAAGCAATTTCCCTGGCAAAACAAAAGTATCTAAAGCGCTAATTTTTGTATGATTTTCTTTCAATAGTCTTCACCTATTTTTTTACTTATCTTTACAGTATCACATAATCATTACAAAATGATTAACTGCCCCAATCTTTATAATGCTTGAGTTTTTTTTATATTACATATATTATAAGCTTTGATTCATTTAACACACGGGTGCACTTATGTCGTTTTTTCACGACAGTGAACATGATTCCCTTTACATTAAAAAAATTAAAGAAATCCCTATGTTGTCAAGTGAGGAAGAGATTACTTTAGCACGTGCGTGGCGCGAAACAATGGATCGCCCTTCTGCTGAGAAATTAATCAACGCCCATTTACGTCTTGTTACTAAAATCGCCGCTGGCTACCGCGGGTATGGCCTCCCCTTAAGCGATCTCATTGCCGAGGGGAACATTAGCATGTTACAAGCAATGAAACACTACGATCCTGAAAAAGGATTTCGTCTATCAACATATGCTATGTGGTGGATTCGCGCCAGCATCCAAGAACATATCCTTCATAATTGGTCACTCATTAAAATTGGCACAACGTCGGCTCAAAAAAAATTATTCTTTAGCTTACGTAAAACCAGCGCTTCCATTCGCAAGGCGCATGAGGATGAAACACTTACACCTGAAATTATCGCTGCAATCGCCACAAAACTTAATGTAAAAGAAGATGAAGTCGTGCATATGAGCCAACGGCTTAAAAAGGACCACTCGCTCAACACACCTCTGCATGCAGGCGAAGAAAGTCAAACAGAATGGATCGAATGGCTTGTTGATGAACGCGACAATCAAGAAATCAATCTCATACAAAAAGACGAAATGGCTAAGCGACGCACACTTTTTAATAGTGCGATGGAATGTCTTAATGACCGCGAGCGCAGTATTATTCAAACGCGACGCCTCCGTGAACCACCGCTTACCCTTGATGAAGTCAGTGATAATCTAGGCATATCGCGCGAGCGTGTCAGGCAAATTGAAAACACTGCGTTTGCCAAATTGCAAAAGCATATCCGCATGTTACTTGACCCACACCCCCATAATGTGTAGGTAATTCTTGCCGACCTGGCAAATCTTGCCTAGAAAAAAACATCCTTTCGTAACTACCCGCCCATGAAGTAGCTTCTCTCCCCCCTTAACGTATCATCCTCGGACTTGATCCACCACTGTGCAAACGTAATAAAATTACTTAAATGCCCCACTTTGCCATCATCACGAGGAGGCAAAGCTGACGTAGTGATCCAGGGAAATAAGGAATTATGTTTCATTTAACTGGATGACCACACCCCTGCAGAGTTCGCCATAACGCCATTTTTGAGTATGCTGAACAAAACGTTCGTACAGCAGTTGTGTTGAGTCCGAAGATGGCGTATCAGGAAAATTACGCACTCACTTTATCAAACCATATTTTTACTCGCCTGAATTTGGCACAACACTTGCATCGTAATAAGCGTCCGCACAAGTAGTTTAACCATTCACAGGAAGTGAGAATATTATGGGACTCGTTAGTATTAATACAAACATCGATGCATTGAATGCAGGACGTTTTTTCAACCAAAACATATCCAACTTGTCAAAGGCGAATGCACAGCTTTCATCAGGTCGCATTGACTCTGACGCATCAGATGCACCTGCAGCAGCAGCCGTTGGCGCCAACTTAAGTTCAGCAATTCTGGCTCAAACACAAGCAGCGAGCAACGTTACACAAGCTTGCGCACTTATTTCGCTCGCAGCAGGTTCATTGCAATCAATGTCACAAATTTTACAAACCATGAAAGCACGCGCAACGCAGGCAAACGCCGACACAATCGGACCAGCACAGCGCGCAATGCTTAATGAAGAATACCAGTCACTTTTAAAGCAAGTTGATAACACAGCTCAGATTACATGGAATGGCGTTGCCCTATTTGCTGGTGGTAGCGGAGAAAGCACTCGTCTTGGAGATAAAACTGCAGCTCTTACCGGAGCAACCACAGATAACATTGCTACGGCCATTGAACTCAGCGGCTTTATAGCCGGCTCGGTTGACTCAGTAAATGTTGATAGTTCTGGTGGAAACGCAGGTTCAGTTAATGTTGTTGTTGGCGGACAATCTTTTCAAGGTACAATTACTCTTGGCGCCACTGGAAAGACCCAACTGACGAGTGTTACTGATCACTCAAATACAATTACTATTGATATAACAGGCACTGGCCTTACAACAACAGATAAGATACAAGAAGAATTAAAAACGCTTTTCCAACTTGATATTGGCAGCCCAATCTCGTTACGTTCTGTATCGGCAGATTTGTCAGTAAAACTTACAGAGGTAGAAACAGGGGCAGCAACATCACCTGGAATATATGGCCTTTCATATGGCTATAATAGCACAGCTCAGACAGTCACTTATAAAATCTCAAATGGTTTGCAAGTTTGGGAAAAGACATATAGCGCCTTTGAAACATCTGACGCTAATCTTGACAGAAATGCAAGAACAGTTGTATTCGACAATGGCTTTACGGTAAAAACAGCTGCGGACAACGATGAAAGAAATCCTACTGTTGGTGTTGAAATCGTGAATATAGGAACAGGAAATCAAGTAACGATGAATTTTCAAGTTGGAGATGTTTCTACAAATGTCATTGATATAGACTTTAAGCCAGCAACAGTATTGGCTCTAAAGCTTACAGGAACCGTTATTTCTGAAAAGTCTTCAGCAGCGACCACCGCTGATGCACTTGATAAAGCAATTATTGAAGTAAGCAACATGATTGCAAAGCTTGGTGGTACGAAAGCACAGCTTAACTTCACTGGCCAAAGCTTAGCACTTCAAATACAAAACGAGCATAACGCAAAGGCAACCTTTACAGATGCTGACATTACGACAGCTCTACAAAGCGCCCAAGAAGCGACTGCCTTGGTGAACATGTCATCAACCATTTTCCAAAACACACTTCAGCAACCAAAGAAACTCGCTGAACTTGTGCAAACGGTAATGCGTTAAACAAACTAACTTAAGGGGATTGATTCATTACGAATCTCCCCCTTAATTTTATAATATAAAGGAACCACATAATGCCTGCTGGTGGCGGAGTTGGGATTAGCGCAGCTTATGGCGCGTTAAAAACGGATAGAGAAACAGGTCGCACCCAAGTTGGCGCCTTAATTGGCAATCTTGATCCTAACACTATTGGTGAGAATATAGCTGCTGTTACATTACAAAAATCCGACATTTACAAAGACAAAATAACACTTAATGTTGATAAAAAACTCCCCGCTATAGAAGAATTACGCACTAAAGTGGACGCACTTGGCGGCAGCCTTAAAAAACTCACCAATGATCTACGATCAAACGTTCTTGCAAGTGACTCAAGTATACCAAATGCTTTGAATGCAAAGCTATCCAGGTCAAAAGAATCAGATGGCGCCATCGTGTTATCAATCGATCCAATCGCAAAAGCATCAATAACGGATTATGATATCAATGTAACGCAAAAAGCAACCGCTGACAGCATTACGTGCGGTATCAAATTTATGGATCCCAATGGCACTGTTGATTTTTCAGGCGACCTTGTTCTTAATAATCAAATTATTCCTATCACTGCGGGCACGTCAACGTTAAACACAATTATTAACGCCATTAATAGCACAACAGAATTTTCAAATGTCAAAGCAAGTTTACTCTATGTATCAAGCACAAAAGGGTACGAACTAAAATTAGAAAGTACAAAACTTGCTGAGCCTATCAATTTTTTAGGAAATTCAGGAACCGACGCAGCTATTATCGATCCAAGTGGCCTTAACATAAACCCGACAGATCCAACCGATCTTGGCACAGATGCAATAGATGAAGTCACGACTGGTTATACAAATACAAGCAAAACAGCAGCCCTTGGGTTTTCAGGGAATCTTGTTATCAACAACCAAGCAATAACAATCTCGGCAATATCCACACTGAATTCAATCATGGATTCTATCAACTATGTAAGCGACAAAACAAACGTGACAGCTAGTATTTCTGGCGGCCTAGATTACGCGATTGTCCTCACCAGCACGCAAGCAGGCGCCCCTATTAAATTCGATGCACTCACTACAGATGCCATCCTTAAGGGCGACAATAATGCCCTCGTGCCTACAGCTAACACAGACGCCAGCACTTTAATTGATGGAAATTTAATTAAGATCAAAGATAAAATCACCAGCACATACACAACGACAGACCCAGATACAGCAGCTAACTTCTCAGGAAATTTGCTAATCAATAACCAGCTCATTAAAATCACAGCCACTTCTTCATTAAATTCAATCAGAGACGCCATCAATGCTTTAAGTAAAGAGGCACGCGTGATAGCAAGCATAAGCACAGACGGAGGCGGAAATTCTCAACTTATTATTGAGGGGACGCAAGCCGGAGTCCCTATTGACTTTATTGGAAAAACAACAGATATGAATCTTCGTGGCGAAGGAAAGATTATCACATCAACAACCAACAAAGACGTGAATTCACTGATTGCAAAGCTATCCATTAATGGGTCAAATATTGAGCGTCCAGACAATATCATTAATGACGCAATTGCCGGGGTTCGAATCACCATCGATAAAATTTCCACAAAGCATACAGTGTTTGCCATTGACTACGACAAACAGCAAGCTTTTGATGCTATCAACGAATTTGTTACAAACTACAACCTTGTTGTTGACGCTGTTAATGAACAAAGAAAAATGATGCCTGATGGAAGAACACCTGACGAAAAATCTATTTTATATGGTGAAGATATTCTCAACAGCATTGATAACTTATTGCGTTACGCAACAAATGTAGCTGTCGTTGGCGCAGGAAGTAAAGATTATAAAAGCCTAGCAGATATTGGCATTATGATGAGCTCCAATGCTTCTGGAGGAAAAACAAATGAAGTAAGTGGAAAATTAACGCTAAATGCGGCAGTCCTGCAAGAAACAATACTGAATAATGATTTTGATAAAATTATTAAATTATTCGGTAATTTTGCACAATCAAGTAACCCTCAATTTTATGCAGTTGGCATGCCAGAAAAATTTACAGATGACATGGCAGGAAAGCCCCTCAAGCTTACTTATACGCATGTTGGTGCCACGTCAACAGACAGCACTTTTTCTACAAATTTCACAGTACCAGAACCTACTGAAAAATTAAATTATGCTGTTGCCGGGCAAACAGTTTCACTTACATACGCATTCAATACTGACGGCACATATTCTGCAACAATAACCGGTAGTGGATTAAAAGACGTGCAAGATCAACCTATCCCAACAGAAAAATTAACAGCGTCAGCAACACTTACAAATGGAAACAAAACATTTACTTTTCCAGATGATTCAATTTATGCAGGACTTGTCATTAATTTCAAGGATGACGCAACACCCCCAACAGATGGCTCACCAATAACAACAACACTTACTCTGCCCCAGTTTAAGGCAACACTTTCCATGGATGGAAAAGAGGATGTCATTATTAACAATGTACGCGATGATTATATTATGGCTCCAAAAGATTCAATTTACGAAGGCCTTAAAATAAGCTACGTCGTTACGGGGAAATACGCATCACTTGCTTTAGAGCAAGCAATGCAAACGACATTTACGCTAACAGAAGGAATTGCTGTTGGCTTTAATAAAGCATTAAGCGCCAACACAGCTAGGCATAACCCACACAAGGATGAGGTTCCTACAAGTGCCTTTGACGTTTCAATTCAAACTCTGATCGAGGAAAACAAAAGCAATGAAATTCGGATTAAAGAAATTATTGATGACGCCGAACGCATAAGGGAACGCTATGAAAGAGGCAGACAAAGCCTCTACACAAAAGCGCACAGAACAGAAGCGATCTCACAAATGCTCGCTGCAGAACTTGCCTCACATTATGGTTGATAAAAATAAGCAAGAAAGTCTATTTATGTACAATAACACACCAGTTGCCTATCGTCACAATCCACTCATGGATAGTGCCTCAAAGCAAATATCATTTCTTTTCGGACGTATTGTTCATTTCATTGAAGAAGCTGACCGCCTTAGAAATGAGCAGCAATACCAAGAGTTTGCATATCAAAACGAGCGCGCTATTTCTGTTATACATGGGTTATCATCTTTTCTTCAAAGCGAGGTTACACCAAGTCTATCCGCAACCTGGGATAATTATTTTTTATTCCTTTTGCGCACTATCAATATCCATATGATTGAACCTAATCCTATTTTATTTAAAGAACTATGTGACAACCTTCGCCATATGGAGCAACTTTTAAAAAATGTAGATATTCAAAGTCACACCATTCTTGATCCAAATAAAATCGTTGACCATAAAGCAAATGATAATCTCAACGTGCCAACAAATCAGAATCAATCACTACAAACTGACATCAATATTTCAATATAATCGAAGAAAAAGAAAATGGTGGGCCCTGCAGGACTCGAACCTGCGACATCTCCGTTATGAGCGGAGGGTTCTAACCAACTGAACTAAAGGCCCAAAACTGCGCGAGCGTTGGTAATGCTCGAAAGAAATCATGCAGATGATGATTAAACGTACTCAATTCAGAGAAATGAGTCAAGAAATTAAACAGCATTCACTTAAAACCGATTCCCTTTTAACTTCATAACCAAGCGAATAATGTCCGCAACCGCTTTATAGTATTCAGACGGGATATCTTGACTAATCTCTACCTCATTAAACAAAGCACGCGCAACAGGCGGATTTTCAATAATCGGCACATTATTTTCCTTTGCAATTTCGCGGATTTTAAGTGCGACAAAGTCTTGCCCTTTCGCAACGACCTTAGGTGCATCCATCGTGTCAGGATCCCATGCAAGCGCCACTGAATAGTGTGTCGGGTTGGTAATAACAACCGTCGCTGTTGGCACATCCTTCATCATACGATTACGCGATCTTTCCATCCTTAGGCGCCGAATACGTTGTTTAATGGCAGGATCACCTTCGATATCTTTATGCTCCTCTTTCACTTCTTGCTTAGTCATGCGGAGGCCTTTTGTGTGTTGATAGCGCTGATACAAATAATCCAAAAGGCCTAAGAAAAACAGAATGATTAAAATCATCATGAACAATTTAAAAAGCAATCCTTCAAACGTATTAAACATTTGACGAAAATTAAGACCCGTCCAATTTTTAATTTCGGCCGCATGCCCACGAAATAACCAAAAAGCAGCAACGAACAAAATACCTGTTTTAAAAACTGTTTTAATAAACTCGACAATAGCATTTTTTGAAAATACTTTTTTGATACCTTGCTTAGGTGAGAGTCGGCTCATTTTTGGCTTTAATGATGTTAAGGATAGGCTTTTTCCAACCTGCATGAACCCGACTATAATCAATACGATAAACATGACAAAAAATGGGAATGCAACGATTGGAGCTATGCTTGTAAATAAGTGGCTCCCCATCCTTTTTAACGAATTATGATCAACAATCATTTGATCGGGAACAGCTAGAAATGGCTGCATAATTCCCATCAAGCTTCGCGCCATACGCGGCAAAATACCTAACATAATCACGCAGCTTGTTAAAATAAAAAACCAATTAATGATTTCTCGTGAGATAGGGACCTGCCCTTTTTCACGTGCCTGCTCAAGCCGCCGCTCGGTAGGAGATTCCGTTTTTTGATCTTCATCATGCTCATTATCGCCAGACATTTTTTTATCCTAAGCTGAAAAAGGCACGATATTCGCGATCAAAGATATGACCAAATTGCATTACAACGGCGCCGCCCGTAATTAAAAAAACCATGAGACCACCCCATATTTGAAGCGGCAACGATACAAAGAAAATTTGCATTTGTGGAATCATGCGATTCATTAAACCAAAGCCAACTTGCAAAACAATGAATACAATAATAAATGGGGTTGCTAACTGCAGACCCATAGAAAAAATTAACGAAAAAAGACGTATATATCCTTTCGAAAGGTCACCT
>JANRCF010000006.1:10673-17800 GCA_030727085.1 Alphaproteobacteria bacterium
AGTTTGCAAAAGAAGCTTTGATAAATTCTTTTGTAAAATATCTTCTGTTTTCTCCAAAATTCTAATTTTTTTAATTTTACAGAAGAGACCCTTCTATTTAAATTACCAAATGTCGAGTAATCAGTTTCTATTAACTTTCCATCAATTGGAAATAAGTAGTAACTTTTAACAAAACCACGAAACATCAAATGGTGTAAATCAAGCGATAAAAACACTGCCGTACCAAAAAGCAGCATAATTGCTGATGTAAGCGCCCCCTGCCCTGACAAGCTTGGGTTAAAAATTGTTGCACTCGAAAGCCCCATCTGGGCACTCATCATCATACCAGCACAATCAAGAATCATAAGAAGCATGCGTCCAACAAGCCCTACAAAATAACCAATAAAAAGCTCACGCGCGCACAAAACACCCAAACTCAAATAAGACATCATGGGATCAACATCATGCGTAGGCAAGGCCGATACGAGCAAAAAGGAAAATGCAAGACCCGCCAATACTCTGAATCGCGGAGAGACTTCAACATGCCCCAAAAATGGCATACTAAGCATCAAACCAACCACGCGGCAAAATACAAGAAAGAAGGGAATAAATTCAGCTAAAAAAAGATTTTTTGGCATTGATCATCCCAGCTTTGTTATCATCACAAAAAGGTGTTCCGTGAACCGCATCAATGTATTAGCCATAAACCCCATACACAAAATCAAACATGCGAAAATTGCAAATAACTTTGGCACAAACGTTAAGGTCTGCTCTTGCACTTGGATAAGCGCCTGGACCAGTGAAATAACCACACCAACCACAAGACCCGTCAATAAAAGCGGAGAACTAAGCTTTAAAATTAAAAAGACGGTCTCACGAAGTAAATCACCAACTTCCCCTGGCAGCACTTATTTCGTCCTTTTTTACATAATGGCACATAAAAATCTTGACATAGATTAGTGAATTGCGATAGAAAAAAGTGTAGGCGTTTGTATTTTTGCAAACGTGCGAAGATATTATACTATAAAACTTTTGGAAGAATTATATCATGTTTGCGATTGTGAAGACCGGCGGCAAGCAATACCGCGTCGAAATGAATACAGTTATTAAAGTTGAAAAACTCGAAGGCGAGAGCGGATCAACAATTCAACTCGATACAGTG
This sequence comes from Alphaproteobacteria bacterium, assembly GCA_030727085.1. GTDB lineage: Bacteria > Pseudomonadota > Alphaproteobacteria > Paracaedibacterales > CAIOTO01 > CAIOTO01. Next base: position 11,815 of record JANRCF010000006.1, read on the forward strand.
TTGATGTTGTTTGATGGCAAAAAAGCTACCATCGGTGAACCTACTGTTGCTGGTGCACTTGTTGAGGCTACCGTCGTTGCACAAGCGCGCGCGCCAAAAATCATTGTATTCAAGAAAAAGCGTCGTCACAATTATCGTCGCAAGAAGGGTCATCGTCAACCGATGACAATTTTGAGAGTTAGCAAAATCGTTGCTGCATAGCAGCACAAAGTCGTTTATTAGGAGATAGATAATGGCAACAAAAAAGGGCGGCGGCAGTACGCGAAATGGACGGGATTCCGAGAGTAAACGTCTTGGTGTGAAATGTTTCGGTGGTGAACACGTGATTCCAGGCAATATTATTATTCGTCAACGCGGAACAAAATACTATCCTGGCGAGAACGTTGGAATTGGTAAAGATCATACATTGTTCGCATTGACTGAAGGCAGCGTTTTGTTTTCAAAAGGACGTCTTAACCGGACATTCGTTTCAGTAGCAGGCGTAGCTGTTTAATACGGCTTAAATTATATGTATTATTAAGACCCCGCTTTATGCGGGGTTTTTTAATGCGTGCATACAATGGAAAGCACCCCATACGGTGATTATGTAAAGACCTATTTAAATAAATTTACAAACAAAACGCCTTCATTACTAGGTGCAACTGAAAAACCAATTAATGCTGAAAGATTAATCACTTGACAATAAAGTTAATTTAGTTAAAAATTTATACATAATACTGATAATGAACAGAAGCACCTTATGTATATAAAAAGAAAAATGTATTACTCTTTTGCTTTAACGATATTGATAACGCTGTGCGGAAACAAAGTTTTTTCTGCAACGCAGGACAATCTTAAGACACCACCTCGTTCTGGAAATAAGAGTGTCACAGGAAAAGAATTTTCACCCCCAGGTATCAATGAATTTCCTTTTGGTGACAGTCCAGATAGAGTTCTATTTGAAACAGAAAAAGAAGACAAATCATCAATAGGTCATTCGCTGCCGCAGGGCGATAAGAGAGGCAGTCGAAGTTTAGTTACCAGGAAGGGAAGTGTCTTAGAAAACGAAGAAGATTTATTACCACCACGGATTCTAAATCATGCACCTCTTACATCAAACCAAAAAACAACACGAAACAGCCTGACACTGAATGTATTTAAAGCCTCATTAGAGAAAGTTAATCCTGTCGACCTCACAGACCCTGCCACTGCTGAACAATTTGTTAATACAATTCTTCATATGATTTCAACACTTAAGGAGCAAAAACTTAGTGACAGAGCCATTGGTATTGCATTCAACGAAACTGCTGAAAAGTTTAGAGATCATGATTATTTTTCAATTGATCGATTTGAGCGCACATTAACAGCCGCGCAGCAAAAAAGTATAAATGCGCGCCTTACGTATAACTGGCAAAAATGGTATGCATACAAATTGCTCTCATATTTTTATAAAAATGAGCCAATTACGACAGAAGATGAAAATATAATAGATGCAAGCTTCCGATCAGATAACATAGACCGCTATGAATCGTCGGAAGAATATCGTGATCAGATATATACTCCCGGAAAGCTTTTTCAGACAAATAAATATAACTCTGGGCAAGTTATATATGCAACATTAGAAGAAAAGCTTGATGGATTTTCTGCTTTCATGGACTCATTAGGTTAAGCAGATGAAAGAAAATCATGTTTACAACAAATTACAGATAAAAATTAAAACAATTATTGCTAGCAATCAAGAGAAGGCTTCTATTTATGATCAAGTTTAAAATATTAATAAAGTTAATTATTTCATCTTGCACAATAGCCAATGCCTTTCTTAGCGTAAATGCAGCGGCCCCGCTCCCTGCGAGTACAGCTAATCTCAGAGATACTGCACCTTTTAATTATGCTATTCTTCCTAGCTTTGATATTCCCATTCAACGCTTCACTGTTATTGCTGCCAATCCTAATTCACTGAGGAGCTCCGTGAGAACTGCTGTTGAATGTCTTATACCAAACATTGCAGTGCTACCTGCCCCTACAGCTATTAATATAGACGGTATTAAGACTAGCAGAGATAAACATATAAAGGAGTTTTCAAAGAAAACAGTGACGCAACTTGCTGCAATGCTTAGCCCCAATTGGATAACTGCAAGGGATGCCCTTATGAATTCAGATTCCTCTGTGACTGAAGCTAATGCACGTGCGAATTTTGATGCTTTTCAGGCTATGTGCGCAACGTTACCTAATGCTATGGCTGCAGATCCTCTTCCCCCTCCTATTTTTGTTCCTTTTCCAACAACACCTGGCTTACAAAAATGTAACACGGCTCTCGGAGGTGCTCCCACACAAGAGCAAGTGATTGCTGTTATTAGAAAGACTTACTATAACCGAGAAAATCTAGATAATTTAACAACTCATGTGAATGATAGACATATAGGTCCCTCTGCTAAAATACCAGACCCCAATACAAGCCGATTTAATGCAGAAAACATACACTCAACAATGCATTACATTCGTTTTGTTTTAAATCTTATTTTACCAGAGAATATAGATTTACATATAATTCAACCATATCCACCAAATAAAGAAAATGCACTGGCGCCTGATCTTGATGATAATATTGTTTACATCAAATATATGCAGGATACGACTAACCCTAACAAGTCCGATATCACAATTTATTATCAATTCTCTTACCATATAGGAAGTGAAAGAGCTAACGCTCATCAACAGCATAGAAGACTTATGATCGTATTAGGTGATTACACAAAAAAAAGTAAAGCAGGCGGTTTTAAAAAAACAAATTGGCATTTAAAGACAGCATATTCTGCATATTAGCGCGAATAAATCATCAATCAATTGCGCACTGCCACACTAATTATGAATAATTCAATTTCAAAAACATACAAATCCAGCTCATAATATTTTTATTTTGTTATGCTTTCAAAGACTAAACACCTCTTGACAAAGGTCATTTTTAACTCCAATATGCCATTCAAACGTGCATTAATAAAAATAAAAAAGGCACCACATCATGCGTATAACTATAAAATCAACTCACGCTTTATTCTTAATAACAGCAGCATGCTTCTCTCTGCTCACTTATGAAGAAATATATTCCAGCGCTCTTGACAGTGATACTGATTCTGGACGGTCAACATTAGTTGAGCAATTCAAAGAATATCTTGAAAAGGATACCTCCCTTAGTTACGCCACACGAGCTACTACTGTTGAGCAATTTGTTAGCACAGTTGTTGAAACGGTTGCAAAAATTAAGCAACAGAGAATTGAAGACAGAATAATTGGCATTGCATTAAATGAAATTGCTGAAAAATTCAAAGATCATGACTACTTTTCAGTTGATCGATTTGGCGGCATATTAACTGTTGCGGAACAAGAAATTGAAAATGAACGCCTTATGCAGAACTGGCAAAAGTGGTACACATACAAATTGCTCGCTTATTTTTACAAAAGAGAACCCATTACAAAAGAAGATGAAAATATAATAGATGCAAGTATGCGATCAGATAATATAGACCGCTATGAATTATCCAAACAATATCATGATCAAATATATGCTCTTGGAAAACCCTTTTACACGGATAAATATAGTTCTGGGCAAGTCATATATGCAACATTAGAAAGAAAGCTTGATGGATTTTCTATTTTTATAGATTCATTAGTGGAAAATGAAGATGACGTCATCTAATTCAAGCATCCCCTACCCTAACGACACCCACACAGGTGCATGATCGGATGGCCGCTCACACCCACGTGTTTCACGATCAATACCTGTATCTGACACCGCATCCATCGCCTTTGCTGATAACAGCAGGTGATCAATGCGAAGCCCATGATTTTGCGGAAAGCCGCCGCTGCGGTAATCCCACCAGGTATAGAGTCCCTCAGTCAGAGGATTCTGTGCGCGCAGCACATCCGTCAATCCCAAATTGATCAAAGACCTTAGCGCCAACCGTTCTGGTGTTGAACATAAAATCCGCCCACGCCACGTCTCTGGGTTATATACATCTAAATCCGCTGGCGCCACATTAAAATCGCCGCCTACGATCAGCTTTTCACCAAAACGCAAACGATCCTCGAGTAGTTTTGCAAATCCCTCAAAAAAGGCTAGCTTATATGTGTATTTTTCCGTGCCGACTGCTTCACCATTGGGGACATACACACTGATGACACGGTATTGCCCGCCCACGACTGCCTCTATCACCCGTGCTTGATGGTCTTCGAAATAAGGGTTACCACAGGTAACATCCTCGATTCCACCGCGCGCAAGAATTGCAACACCATTGTAGGTTTTTTGCCCAAAGACAGCAGCCTGGTAGCCAGCATCCTCAATTGCTTCATACGGAAATGCCTCAGTCTGGCATTTTAATTCTTGCAACAACACAACATCAGGCTGCTCCGATTCCAACCATTCGCATACACGCGGCAAGCGGGCTTTAATTGAATTAACGTTCCAAGTAGCTATTTTCATTGATTCTGCTTAACTTAATTTTATATGTAGAAATTAATAGCACACACTCGGCATGTTTCAAACTATCAATCTATTTCAACTGCAGGTTCACCCATTTCAAGCCACATTGCATTTAAAATCGCGAATGCACATGCGAATCCTAAACCAAGCACCCAACTAAAATACCACATAATTTTCCCCTTTAAAAAAAGACACTCTCATTTTTCCTCATGCTTGGCACAAAAATCCATGAACCCAATTGCTTGAACATAGGAAAACCAAAGGAATCTTCTACGTACTATTCAAAATTTAAAATAACACAAAGCTCAATAGCTACTATGATTTTCATCAACTGAATCTGCCGTCACTTTACCACGTAGCACACGATAAACCCATCCAGTATAAGCAAGAATAATTGGTACGAAAACCAACGTCGCGATCAACATAATTCCAAGTGTGCCCTTACTTGATGATGCATCCCAAACCGTCAAGCTACTATTTGGGTGTGTAGATGATGGCAAAATGAATGGAAACATAGTCATGCCCACAGTTGCAATCAAACCAACAATCGTAAGGCTGCTGGTAATAAAAGCCAAGCCAATTTTTCTGCAGCGAATAACCGCTACTGTCAAAAAAGCACTCACATACACAAGCAATGGCGCACAGAACGTCAATGGATACCGCATATAGTTATTTTTCCACTGTCCGACTGAATCGTGCAACACTGTTTTTAATAATGGATTTGATGGCGCACCATGAAGAGCACCTTGCGTAATCGAGTACCCTTTAAGAAAAAATAACGTCCAAAAACCATTTAAAGTAAATAGTGTTAAAACAATGGCAATAGATGCATAAACAAAAGCTCTTGCCCGCCCTATTAATACAGGGTCATTCACTTTGAGCAAAATATAAATACCACCTTGCATCACCATCATTGCAAGACTTACTATCCCACAAATAAGACTATATGGATTCAGAAGAGCAAACAAACTGCCAGAATAAAACATACGAAGCGAATCATCAAAATGAAACGGAACACCTATCAAAGCGTTGCCAACACCTACACCAAAAATGAGTGCAGGAACAAGGCTGCTGATACAGATAGCCCAATCAAAACATGTTCGCCAGCACGTGCCATCGGATTTACTACGAAACTTAAGCGCCACTGGCCGCACAATCAGCCCTAGCAAAGCTAAAAACATCGCAAGATACATCCCTGAAAATGCAACCGCGTACACAAATGGCCATGCGGCAAAAATCGCCCCCGCCCCCAGGATCAACCAAACTTGATTCCCTTCCCATACAGGCGCGAATGTATTAATGACAATGCGGCGTTCCACATCTGTTTTACCGACAAATGGCAACAACATTGCGGCGCCCATATCAAAACCATCCATAACTGCAAAACCAATCAGCAATACACCGAGCAACACCCACCAAACAACACGTAAAACTTCATAATCCATCATGACTTCACCTTTTTAAACGCGTCAACGGGACCAAGTTTTACATATTTTACCATTAGATATGCATCGACAATGGCAAGTACTG
>JANRCF010000006.1:17810-28274 GCA_030727085.1 Alphaproteobacteria bacterium
CTATGTCACGCCACTGTGCTCAAAGTGCTAGCAAAAGCATCGAGCGTTCAATATTAGATAATAAAATGTATTATCTCATTGTGTCAAATCATTTTAAAATGGTACTTGGTAGCAATGGCAAGTACTGTATAAAAAACAACGAATCCGATCAATGTTATCCACACATTACTTGCGGATACCGATGATGTTGCAAGATACGTTGGTAGCACCCCTTCAATTGCCCAAGGCTGCCTACCATTTTCAGCTACAAACCAGCCTAATTCAATAGCAATCCACGGTAGTGGCAGGCTCACCACGGCTACGCGTAAAAACCAAGGATAGTGCATCACTCTTTTTTTAGCAGAGGTGTAAAACGCGAATGCAAAAAATAAAACAAAGAAAAGCCCAAGCCCGACCATAATCCGAAACGACCAAAACAACGGTGCGACATTTGGGATAGTATCTGCTGCTGCTTGATTAATTTGAGCATCACTGGCTCCCACAACAGGATCATGGTGACGCTTCACCAAAAGTCCATATCCTAAATCTTGTTCATGTGCTTGAAATTGCTTTTTTAAAACCTCGTTCGTGCGATCTTTGCGCAATTTCTGTAAGGCGTCATAGGCAAGGATACCATTTCGAATACGCACCTTTGACACTTCAACCAATTCTTTAATGCCTGGAATTTCTTGTGTTAATGACCGCGTCGCAATAAGTCCGAGCATCCACGGGATTTTAATTTCATAATTTGTTTTATGATTAACAATATCAGGAATACCAAAAACAGCAAATCCTGCAGGTGCGGGCTCGGTTTCCCACATGGCTTCGATCCCAGCAATTTTCATCTTTTGATGCTGCGTTGCTGTGTATCCACTCTCATCACCGAGTACAACTACCGATAAAGCTGATGCCAAACCAAAACTTGCTGCCACAGCAATCGATCGCTTTGCAAATTCAATGTGTCGTTTTCTCAAAAGGTAATATGCACTAATCTACATGACAAACATCGCACCGGTCACATAACCCGCACTTACTGTATGAACAAATTTTGATTGCGCAACAGGATTGAAAAAAATGTCATAAAAGGATGTTAATTCCATTCGCATTGTATCAGGATTAAATTTTGAACCCACCGGATTTTGCATCCATGCATTTGCAATTAAAATCCACAGAGCTGATAAATTTGTTGCGATCGCTAAAAGCCACGTAACAGTTAAATGTTGAAGCTTTGATATTTTATTCCATCCAAAAAAGAACAAACCAATAAAAGTCGCCTCAAGGAAGAACGCCATCAACCCTTCTATTGCCAAGAGTGACCCAAAAATATCTCCCACATAATGCGAATAATATGCCCAGTTTGTGCCGAATTGAAACTCTAGCGTAACGCCCGTTGCGACACCCATGGCAAAATTAATACCAAATAAAAGACCCCAGAACTTTGTCATGTCACGCCAGATTGGGCGATTCGTCATAACATATACGCTTTCCATAATGGCTAACAAAAATGACAACCCAAGCGTCAGCGGCACAAACAAGAAATGATACATGGCGGTAAGGCCAAATTGTAAACGAGAAAGTTGTACAACATCAGCGTTGATCATAGGATGCCTTTTCTTTTTGAGTATTTTGTTTTGAGTCATTTAAAAAATGATTCTCAACAATTTCTACATTTAGGCGAATTTTTTTCACCGGGATAATTTTGAAAAAAAACCATAAAATTGTAACTTTAACAATCACAAGGATGGCTATCTTTTTTGCAAGTGGGTGGAATCTAATTGCCAATCAAATCACATGAAAATTTAATTAAGTTTGCGATAAAGTATAGCACTACAAGTTAAAATGGCTATTAAAAAAGCAATCATGACCCTCTATATCAGAAGAAATCTTTCTCACATCGCATAAATTTCTCAAATGGCGAAATGCGCACTAAGACTCCCTTAACCTCTTATTAAGAAATGACCTTGCAATATATTTCTGTAAACGCTTTTACGTAAGTATTTTTTATGTTCCGAGGTTTAATCTGCATAACTCTTTTCATAGCATGCACTACGCAAATTTTTGCATCAATGGGAGACGCGGTGCGTAATGAATGTGATCGCTTGCAAATCAGCGTTTTAAAAGGTCATCAGTTACTGACAGGCGTTCCGTACATAGATAATGAACTTTGCCAAAGAAGTGCGGCAGGTCAACCATTATGTGACATGGTTCAGATGCGTAAAAACCGAGATGAAGCAATTGGCCTTTTTTTACGCCAGATAAAGACAGAACTTAAGGATATGTATGGAATTGATTGTTCTTCAGATTTTTACTCACCTCCAACAGAATCTGACCGCATTCTGTTAGCAGACGCTCGAAGACATATTGATCTTATTATCTCACAAGGCATTCGTAATGGCGACCCTGCTTTTGTAGTCGTAACTATCGAACGTGCTCTTTTTGCAAAAGAATCTCCGCAAACAGCGATGATGAATTTGATTAAAAGAATATCGGGGATTCCACAAGTAGAAACAGATTTTAATGGTGTAGCAAACCTTCTTACATGCGCATTACTTGGAAATACCGTTGCGGCACAATATGCTTGGCAAGATGGACGTTTTCCTGATGACTGGCGCCTATCATTCACTGAATTACAGAAACGCTCAGAAGAAAAATCAAAGCAAATAAAAGAATCAGCGTTAGAAGAACCAGCAAAATTGGAACAACTCAAAAGAATACATGATATACAAGTATCAATTCAGACTCTTAATGATGTCCGAAGTCTCCCATTTCAATATCTACTCGCACGGTCTATCTTTATTGATCAAACATTTGATAATGCTCAAAAAATGGAGATACTTGCCGGACTTGATACTGGTGCAAGCCTAGATTATTGGGGAATTCTTTATTATAAAGACTTAATCAAAAATACAAATCCAGGCACAGAAGCAACATTTCCAAATGAAAACGTTATTGTTGGCTGGCACACCTATTTTGCAAACGCGATGCATCGTCCTCTATCTCAATATTTTGCTGTAAAGCCACTGCTCAAAAAAGAGGGTCAGCCATTACCTCGTGGTTATGTTCAAGCATTATACAACTTTGCTGAGATGCAACGATCAGAGCCATTTCATCTTGTATTACGCAAACTTGTTGAAAAAACTAAATCGGCTGAAGCTGCTAAATGTTACCTGCTAAACTATCTTTACTTTTTACCTGGCACAAAAGACTTTAGCAGCGCTGAGATTGAAAGACTTACCGTCGAATTTAGCGAAGACATTGGTTTTAAAGATATCAAAAATAGACTTAGGCAAGACGCTTCCGCCCTTTCTAGAATCGGAGCGTTATCAGAAACCCAAATAGAACAAATCATAAAAGAATTCTCAGATAGAATCCTAAAACAGTTCATTGAAAATCGCCTTAATGAAAGAAAAATTGCTGAAATTATGGCTATCGGGGAAATCGTGCCTGAAGCAAAAGATATACTTGCACTTGAAATTCATAACCAACACTTAGGCTATGCAAACAAAACACCCCAGCAATGCCGTGAAGCACTGTATAACCTTGCAATTGATGGCGTACAAGCAGCACAAGATTTGCTGATTGAGGATTATGTTACAGAATTCGCGAGCAATCCTGACGCACTCAACTTACTTGGCAATATTTATCACTTTGCTTTTAAAGGAAACCTTAAAGCTCAGAATTTATTAACAGAAAACAGAGGAGAGCTCTCCAGTCTTTTGCAGCTTCACCTTGCGCTTAACAACGCGAAAGGAATAACCCCCTTTAAAGATAAGCAAGCAGAGATAAATAACGAAGCTCACAATCTTTTAAGGCACGTATTCCGAATGATTAATACTTTAACCCAGCCACATGATTTTACAGGTAAATTTGTAGATTTCTTTGGCGATGCTAAAATGTTCATTGAAAAAGCCGAAAATGCTTAACCAGCACTAAACCTGTTGCTGCGTAACAACACTGCTTGTATATCTGTAGCATTTCAAAATGAGGTTTACAGTATTTAAAAATTATCAGCACATCGACTCGGAATAATATCTTTAATTTCTGGGATTGTCCTATTTAAAAAGACATTCACAGCATTAATGAATTGTTGCGCTTTTTCATAATCACAACCTATCTTTAATAAAAATTATTAACTTAAATTTAATAAAAATTATTAACTTAAATTTAATTGCTGTCCCTTAAAATAAACAGAAAAAACATTGGTACAATTAAGGAAAAGTATGTTTAGAAATATTATTGTTTTTTTAGGTCTCCCATTTCTGTTATCAAACTCAGCATTATCGCATGGCGATGATTCCTCACATGAACATTCTTCTCAATCAGAAGCTTCACATAAAGACCATGCCCATCACCATTCGGCTTCTGCTTCCACTCCCACATTACAAATGTCAGTCAAAGTAGAACAAAGTGTTAACAACACTAACCATATCCTCAAAGAAGGATGGAAGCCCCATAAGCCCTGCCGAGCTTAAAGAAGTTCACACAGCAAAAGTGCATCTTCTCATTTTTGATCAAACGTTGAATGATTATCAGCACATCCATCCAACTCCTTCTTCAAAATCAGGTCAATATACATTTACCTGGACACCCAAAAAAGATGGGGTTTACCGAGTGTGGGCTGACCTTATTCCTCTCGCAACAAATAACCAAGAATATGTTGTGGGTGATATTCCAGCAAAAGTCAATAACACGTTTCCTGTAGAGAAAACAATAAGTGTGAAAGAAACAAAAGATGATTTAACCTATACACTTACGTTTGATAAATCATCACTTAAAGTCGGTGAATCACTTACTGGCGAAATTAACATCGCTGACAAAGATGGCAAACCCTTTCAAGGTTTAGAGCCTATCATGGGAACCTTTGCACATATTGTTGCGGTTTCTGAAGATTTACAAACAATTGAACATATACACCCCTTAGGAGCTGAAAATCCCAAGCCAACTGAAAAAGGTGGCCCTAAATTGCAATTTCATCTTACCCCTTCGAAAACAGGTTACTTAAAATTCTATGTGCAAGTCCAAGTTAACGGCAAGCAACTCTTCATTCCATTTGGTATTCAGGTGAATTCATGAAGAACTTATGGGTAGCGATTGGTCTTGTTAGTGTCTTTTCTGTGGAATACGCGTCAGAAGTAAAGGCAAGCCCTGGTCACGATCATGGAGAAAAATTGCCTAAGTCTTCTGGGGTAAAAAGACCTGAGGCCAGATCGGAGAATCCCTTTTTAACAGGAAGTTCGTTTGAAGTTGTTTTCAATTCGTGTGAAAAAGGTAAAATGCGCCTGTATGTAGCAGATAGAGAAACAAACCAACCTATATCTAAAGCAACCATCACAATTCAGGGCTCTGGAAGTCATTCTTTCACAACAGAATCTTCTGCTACTCAGCAAGCTGGAGAGTATATTTTTGATTCACCTATTAAAGAAGGTGATAAAATTGATCTAAAAATTAGCATTAAAGAGGCAACCAGAGCGGAGACCCTTTCAACGCTAATTGCTCAATGGCCAAAATGCATAGAACCAACTCAGGAGAAGAAACATGCTTAAATCTTCTTTCTTGGTGAGCGCTTTAACCCTTAAACTATTTTTATCTGTTGTGCCTTATGTTTGGTCGCATGGCGATGAACCCCATGGTGAAGTTAAACCTGTCGTTTCTTCAGGTAAGAGTGATGAATTCCCCAAAAGAATTTTAATCTCTAAACCTAATCAATTTAAACATCAGTTTCGATCACTTATTATCAGCGCTGAAGAGAGCCCTATTCTTCACATACTTCCAGGAAAACTCATACCCAGCGCAAAAAACTATGCGAAAATTCAAATAGGACAACCATCACGCGTCGTCATAGATCCAAATTTTCCTATGCCAAATCCTGGTGATACTGTTGAAATGAATCAAGTTGTAGCTGTACTAGAACCTCTTCTTTCAACAGGTGGTTTAACTACACGTAAATCAGAACTTTATAAAATTGAAAGCGAAGTTGAGACCTTAAAAAAACAAGTAGATCGATTCTCACGTTTAAAAGCATCTGTTCCTAAAAAAGACCTGGAAAATGCTCAGATTGAGTATAATCGTGCTGTTAAACAAAGAGATCAACTCCTGGGAACAGGTCTCGGCAGAGAATTCTTACGGGCTCCCCTTAAGGGAAAAGTAAGTGATCATCATCTTTTACCAGGCCAAGTGGTACAACCAGGACAAACTGTTTTTGAAATCATTAACACACAGGAATTACAGGTTGAAGCCTATACCTTTGATTATGCACTTGCAGAAAAAGTTAAAAAAGCATATTTAAAGGATCCTTTTAAAGAAGGGCATTTTTCAGAGTTAAAGCCTTTAGGTGTTAGCTTTATGCTTGGTGAGAAAGACCAAACACGCCATATCCTTTTTTCTCTTGCCGATGTTCCTGCCAATGCCATGATAGGTATGCCTGTCGATGTTTTAGTTGAAACAACAGACAAAGTAAAAAAGATTATTCTTTCTCAAGAATCTCTAATTAAAGTTGATAATAGATTCGCTGTTGTTGTCTTTACCAGTCCAGAAGTCCTCGTTCAAAAAGTGGTTCAAACAGGAAAAACAATTGATGGTAAAGTAGAGATCATTTCTGGTCTCAAAGAAGGAGAAAAAATTCTAAAAGATATTAGCGTGCTAAAAAATACTATGAAAAAGGCTTAAGATGTTTAATTGGCTCATTTCATTTTCGCTTAAGAATCGAAGGTTTATCCTTCTTGCTTATTTAGGAATTCTAATGTTTGGCACGGTTATTTTAAAGAATATTCCAGTCGATGTTTTCCCCGATTTAAACCGCCCCACTGTCACGCTCATGACAGAAGCACCTGGCCTCGCTCCAGAAGAAGTTGAGCAACAAGTTACCTTTCCCATTGAAAGTGCTATGAATGGTTTGCCAGGTGTTTCACGCGTACGCTCTACTTCGGGCATGGGTTTATCCATTGTATATGTAGAATTTGACTGGGGTACTGACATTTATCGTAACAGACAGCTTGTTAACGAACGTCTAAATACAACCCTCTCACAGCTTCCTAGAGGCATTGTTCCTACCTTAGGCCCCATTTCTTCAATTATGGGGGAAATTCTTCTCATTGGCCTAACGAGCACTGATAGTAAGGCTTCTCCGATGGATTTACGTATGCTCGCAGACTGGGTTATTCGACCTCAACTTCTCACTATTCCTGGTGTTGCGCAGATTGTTTCTATTGGCGGAGAAGTAAAACAATATCAGGTTCTACCTAATTTGAATAAAATGTTCGTTTTAGATGTTTCACTAGACGATCTTCTCGACAAGCTTCAAGACTTTAGCAAGAACACAACGGGTGGCTACATTGAGAAGCAGAAAAATGAGTCGCTTATTCGTTATTTAGGCCAAACAACTTCGTTAGAAGACCTTAGCAAAACAATTATTCGCTATGAAGAAGGCCGCTCATTAACCCTTTCTCAACTCGCTAACATTCAGTTTGGTGCTAATATTAAGCGCGGGGATGCAAGTGTGGATGGAAAACCCTCTGTCATTTTATCCGTTCAAAAACAGCCGGGTGCCAGTACAATTAGTTTAACCAAAGAAATAGAAAAATCACTCGCTGATATTCAGAAAACATTACCAAAAAATATTAAAGCCGATCGGATATTGTTTAAACAAGCTAGCTTTATTAATCATTCGATTAGCAATATTGAAGAAGCTCTCCGGGATGGTTCCATTTTAGTGGTGATTATCTTATTTGCTTTCCTAATGAATTTCCGAACAACCTTTATTAGTTTAACGGCAATACCCATTTCTCTACTTATAACGGCTATAATCTTTCATAGCTTTGGTTTGAGCATTAACACGATGACCCTAGGAGGATTAGCTATTGCCATTGGTGAATTAGTCGATGATGCGGTAGTCGATGTTGAGAATATTTTCAGGCGCCTTAAAGAAAATTTACAAAAAGAAATTCCTTTTCCCGTTTTACATGTTGTTAAGGAAGCCTCTATTGAAGTAAGAGGCTCCATTGTTTACGCAACTGCTATTGTAATCCTTGTGTTCCTTCCATTGTTCGCTTTGAGTGGCATTGAAGGTAAATTGTTTGCACCTTTAGGTGTTGCCTATATCGTTTCCATATTAGCTTCATTGATCGTGTCCATTACCCTTACGCCAGTTCTCTCTTATTATTTATTGCCCAAGTTGAAAACGTTTAAAGAACATGGAGATGGCTGGCTCGTTCGTTCTTTAAAACAATGGGATACGAAAGTTCTCCACTGGTCGTTTCAGAATTCAAAAATCCCTATACTTGTCGTTGCTAGCTTAACTTTCATAGCTGTCGCTTCTGTTCCCTTTCTAGGAAAAGCATTTTTACCTCCATTTAATGAAGGAACTGTTGTTGTAGGATTAAGATTACCATCTGGTGCTTCACTAGAAGAATCGAATAAAATTGGTACAAGAGTAGAAAAACTGCTATTAAAAGTGCCTGAAGTTATCTCTGTCGGCAGAAGAAGTGGACGCGCAGAGTTAGATGAACATGCAGAAAATGTTAATTCTTCTGAATTGGATGTGGATTTAAAACCGTCAGACAGATCTCGCCAAGAAATTCTTAAAGATATTCGTTCACGTTTAAGCGTTCTCCCTGAAACAATATTAAGTCTAGGTCAACAGATTTCTCACCGACTGGATCATCTTCTTTCAGGCGTGAGAGCTGAACTTGTTATGAAAATATTTGGTCCTGACCTCGATACGTTAAGAAGCCTTGCAGAAGAGCTCAAATTATCGCTTCAAACGATCCCTGGTATGGCTGATTTACAAGTTGAGCAACAAACGCTCATTCCTCAGCTTCAAATTAACCCAAACCGTGATGCTGCTTTGAAGTATGGTGTTAATATTAACCAATTGGGAGAAACCATTGAGACGTTGTTCTCTGGAAAAGTTATTAATCAAGTATCAGAAGGCCCTAAGCGTTTTGATCTGGTGGTGAGACTTCCTGAAAGCGAACGAACAGACCTCGATAAAATTAGAAACGTCCTCATAGACTCCCCCGCAGGTAAAATACCTCTCAGGTTTGTAGCTGATGTTGTAGAAAGTCATGGACCAAATGTGATTAATCGTGACAATGCACAAAGGCGTATTGTGGTCATGGCTAACACGAAAGATCGAGATCTTGGCTCAATAGCACAAGACGTGCAAATAAAGATGGCTCAATTTAAATTACCCGAAGGCTATTTTTTCAAGTTTGAAGGACAATTTGAAAGCCAGCAACACGCAACACGTTTGATTGGGTTATTATCAATTTTAGCGATTAGCGGTATCTTCATGCTGCTCTATAGCTACTTTCGCTCACTCTCGTTAGCCTTAATTATTATGACAAATATTCCAATGGCTTTGATAGGAAGCGTCCTTGCTATTTGGCTTACGAATCAGACGTTATCTGTTGCCAGTCTGGTTGGCTTTATCACTTTAACAGGTATTGCCTCCCGCAATGACATTTTGAAAGTTTCTCACTACAGACATCTTATACAACATGAAAATGGAAGCTTTGGTATTCCTATGATTATCAGGGGATCTCTAGAGCGCCTTACACCTGTTCTTATGACAGCGCTCGTTGCGGCGTTTGCGCTTATTCCTCTTCTTATCGGAGCAGATCAACCAGGAAAAGAAATTCTTCACCCAGTGGCAACCGTTATTTTTGGAGGTCTTATTTCTTCCACAATATTGGATACTATCCTAACGCCTATTCTTTATTGGAAATATGGAAAAGAAACGTAAATAGATTTTTCCCTTACTAACCTCATCAAACGATAGAAAATTCACACACCCAATTCAACAAATCTTTAGAAAAATGCAATATTTTCATTCACGATTGGTATAGTATTAGATGATAAGTTTCACAAGGATTCCAACTCATGCAGCAACAACACCTTTCTCTGCCTGCCATCACGCTTATTGGCATCGACACTCGCACCAATAATTTCAAGTATGAAACCGGCCCTATGACCAGCAAAATTGGTCCGTGCGCACAGCGCTATGGGCAAGAACAGATATTCAATCAAATCACCAATCGTAAAAAACCAGGCACTACGTACTGTGTTTATACTGATTACGAAAGTGACCACACGGGAGATTATACATTTTTCATTGGAGAAGAAATTGATGCAGATGCAGCCGAATCATACGTACTTGGTGAAGGCTTGAAAAAACTTATTATTCCAGCACAAGATTACGCAAAATTCACAACTGAATCGGGGCAAATGCCGTTTGTTGTATTAAGTGCATGGCAAAAAATTTGGCAAATGACACCTGAAAGTTTAGGCGGCAAGCGTAGCTTTAAGACTGACTTTCAAATTCATGACGAACGATCATTCAATCCAATGAATACGATTGTCGATATTTATGTTGGGGTGGCGTAGTTGCCCCTTATACCCATCATAAACCAATCTATTGATTTCTAAGACGTAATTTTGATTCACGATGGGTTCTCTAATTGTATCTAAGTCAAGTCATATTTTTCT
>JANRCF010000007.1 GCA_030727085.1 Alphaproteobacteria bacterium
GGGTAGAAAAGATGAAGAAGCAACATTTTATATGTTTTGGAGAAATCCTCCATTTAAGGGCAGTTATACACTTGCTGTGGGGCTTGAAGGGGTCATTGATTTTTTGAATAACTTCTATTTTGATTCTGAAAGTATTGCGTATCTTAAAAGGCTTAAGGATAAAAATGGTAAGCCCATGTTTAAAGATGACTTTTTAGCGTACCTTACTACGTTGGAATTAGACGTGAATGTTGATGCGGTTCCTGAAGGGACAGTCATGCTTGGGCAAGGCCCAGTGATTCGTATTTCAGGTCCATTGATTCAGTGTCAATTGATTGAAACAGCGATTCTTAACATTATGAATTCAAATTCAATTGTTGCCACGCGTGCTGCCCGCATATCGTCGGTTTTAAATAAACATGGTGCAACAGTGGCTGATTTTTCATTAAGAAGAGCACCGTCTTTAGATTTATCCGTTCCACGAGCTGCTTATATTGGCGGCGTTCTTGCAACGGCAAATATTGATGCAGGTATGAAGCTAGGAATTCCAATTGTAGGCACGATGGCGCATAGCTTTGTAACAAGTTTTCAACAACCGGGATTGTCAAATTCAGACGTAGAACGATTAGCCTTCCGAACATACATAAAGGAAATGCCAGGAAATACTGTGCTGCTTGTGGATACATTTAATGCAAAGCAAGGTATTGTTAATGCAATTGAAGTCTCAATAGAAATGAAAAACCCATTGAATGGTGTTCGTCTTGATTCGGGGGATTTGTATGAGTTGTCTTGGTTTGCGCATGAAAAGATTGAACAAGCAAAAGCCAAGAATCCAGAGCTATTCAAAGATACCCAGATATTTTTAACAGATGGACTTGAAGAAAATCAAATCAAAGGATTCTTTAAACGTAGTCAAAAGGAAAAAGGTAAAGAATTCCCTGCGAAGCAGTATGGAATTGGCACTAATCTTGGTAATCCTGGTCCTTTAAGTGGCGGTGTTTATAAGTTATCTGCTTTCCGCGCCAATGCGAATCAGCCAATGACACCAACAATGAAATTTTCAGGCAAGAAAGTTAGCCCAAAGAATTTATTAGGTGAGAAGTCATCTCTTCCTGGGGAAAAACTTGATACACTTCGTTTGCTAAACGCTGAGGGTAAAATTGTTGCTGAGGTGATTGTAGATTTAGCACTTGTGCATGATGGATTGCCTGAAGTTGATGCGCTTTTAAAAAATAAAAAAGCAATTCGCATGAATAAGGATGGGCACGCTCTTCAAGATTTGCCAGCATTCGTAACGTCTACATTATTATTGAAACCAGTGTTTAAACGCCAAGGTAGGGGCAGCCCATCTGTATTATTAAGTGAGCCAGCAACGACTGTAAAAAGGGATGCATTAACAGATCTAAAAACAATTAATGCATACGCACAGCAGCAAGTAGCATCAATTCCAGGGCCACTTAAAAAGCTATCGAAGCCTGGGGACATTCCTTTGTTCATTTCACCAGGGATTTATGAGAGCATAAAAAAGATTGCAGAAAAGAATAACAAGTAGCTGCTGATTGCCCATTACTTGCGATGAAAACTGATGCGATTAAAGGCAATTCGTTTGCGAAGATGTTGAAGGCTGAGTCTGTCAATTGATGAATAACTTCCCTATTTAGCTACCCATCCACATTCCTCTAGTTTCCCTCGGGCGTGACCCGAGGGGCCACTTCAAGGAACAAAGCTGTACTTTTGAAAACACCCCCTCATATTCCAAGCATTAATGGGTTATTAACAACTTACCGTCGATAATAAGGAGTGATTTACATAAAATTTATTAAAATTCAATGCGCTTTGTTGCTGGTTATAGATTTTTGCTATTGATGTCACGCCTATTTAAGGTGAATCTTGCACGTACGCATTTCGTTGAGATATATAAAAATGCAATACCTTTCACCGAGCTTATTCTTATGGTTGTGCTATTTGGAATAAACTCTCAGGGTTGGAGTACGACATTGAATTTGCCTTCAGGCGTTGGAGGCACGCCAAATGCAACATCATGGGGAACCAATGGAGACGTAGGAACAACAGAAGGAAAGGCTATTGCGACAACGGAGGGAGAATTAACTGCTGCCACATTTAGTATTTCAGGTTCTCAATATGTTCTTCAGTCGCCTGGCGCATATTTCGATCTTCGTTCTTTACTTGATAATGGATCTTTTACCATCGGCGCAACGTCTGAAGTCATCAATATTGGCGGAATGACATTTACAGTTAAGACGGAATCTGAGCAGACAGTCACATTTGGCGCGGCACTTACAAATCCAAGTCTTCCAGGCGGCGGACTTACCGTTTCAGGTGGTGGCTCTGTGGCATTTGATAATACGAATAGTCAATATACAACGGGCATGGATATTGGTGCCTTGACCGTTGATGAATCAACCGTAATAACATTGCCGCCAAGTGTAGCTTTTGGAGTTGGAAATAATGGGGGTAGTCCAGCAATAAATTATTATGCCTCAGGACAATCCTATTCATCGATCGCGCTAAATACTGCCTCAACACTGATTTTAGCGAATGGCTCTGCTATTGGCTCACAATCTGGAGGGGTAAGCGTTCCATTTTCGTTTGACACATCAAGCCCAACCATCCAATTGGCGAATAGTGCTACAGCTAGTATAACTCCCAAATTCACCAGCGCAGGGAACACCGTTAATATCGACACAAACGGTGGAACACTAAATATATATGGAAATGCATCAGGAACTGGCGTCACGCTTAATGTGAATGACACAATAGGCACTGGGACCTTAAATTTGTATGGCAATCAGTCTGGCAGTGTCGGGGGAAATGATTATGATAGCACAAATGTAAATATCGCATCAGGAACCTTAAACCTATATTTGGACACCGGCGACCAATCTCTTGGTAGCATGACCATGACAGGCGGCACGGTTACTGGGTCAGCCAACTTAGGCGGTGATGTTACGATGTCTGGTACATCAAAAATGGTGGCTACAAATATTCAAATGAGCAACCTGAACATGTCAGGAACGTCCAAAGTTTCTGGCACGATTCAAACTAATGGCGATCTTAATTTAAGCGACAATGCTGTTTTTGCACCACAAATTAGAACTACAATTATTGGCGGAAATATGACGGCCAATACAGGCGCTCCGCATTATGTTGTCAGTTTTGATGGTACGAATGTAAGTCAAATAAGTACAGGAACAGCTAACATCCCTAATCTTCAGGTTGATCTGTTACTTGCGGCTGGTACATATTCCTCCGGGTACACTTACACCAAAACTATTTTGACTTCTGGCGATCTTACTGCACCTACAGCAGAACCAACATGGAATATAACAGGTGTTACCAAAGTAGATACAGGCGCTCCAGCAACAGGTGATGAATTAACGTTAGAGTTGACAAAAGATGGTGGCGACTTAAATTTAACCATAACCGTTAACGAAACAATTAATGTTGCCACTACCACAACTTACAATTTTGTTGCACCTTCAAGTGTTCCTTCCGCTCCCTCAACAACATCCGCGCCATCCACATTGGTTGACACAGCCTCCCTTATCAATGCGACGTTCAGCAATTCTTCAAGCTCGAGTGATGCCGTAATGCAGGGGTCTGCTGACAACTTCCATTTTACCAACACATCTACAAACCCCTTATTACCACGTAGCATGCAACCTAATAATAATGCGTCGTTGCTTGAGAGTATTATTCGCGCAACAGAAACCAGTGGCCCCGTTAGTTTTTCCCGCAATGAAACACGTATATGGGCAAGCCCGTATACCTCGCGAGCACGGGTGAACAATTCCTTGGCGGGCATCGGCCAACAGGGGTGGAGTGGCGGGTCGCTCATAGGGTTTGAAAAACGTGACCGTAAAAACATTTGGACAGTAGGTATGTTGACAGGATTAACACTTTCCAAATTCCATAATAATGGCGATCCTGATACGCATTCAAAAGCAAATGGTTATGTTATGGGGGTCTACAATACGCTGAAATACACGGATAACAAAAATGCGGGGAATTTCGGTCATGAGGTGCTGATTTCACGTATTACAAATGTGAATACCATGCAGCGCCGCGGCGAACAAAGAAACGTTACGTATTTTGCAAAGGCCGCGAATAAATCTGTCACAAACCTTAGTAATGCTCAGTTGAATTATATTTTTAATTTACAAAAAACACTTACATGTCGATTTAGTTTGGGCGGAACCTACACGGATGAAAATGAGGGTGCGTATACAGAAACGAATGCAGGCACGTATGGGAATCGAGTGGGTGGCAAAAACACGAAAGCGGGAGAAATTTATTTTGGCCCTGGTTTACGTCATATTTGGAAAGATGGTTCGCATACGTATCGTTTGACGGGTGTATATGAATACGGTGTCAGTGTCTACAACAAAGGAACTCAGCAGATTACGACAACGTTGGCTGCGACTCCGCAGGTGCTTACCAATGCACCAAGCGTTGGCGAAAATAAGCATTATCTGCAAGTGAATGGGTCTTATTTAAATAAAGAGACGGGTGTTAAATTCTCTGGGTCGTATTCAGGAACGTTTTATAATGCCACGGAAAATCATACGTTTACGCTGAAGGCTGAATTGCGGTATTAAGCGAATTTCCTTAAGAAAGCACAACTGCTAATAGTATTCTTGAAAAGTTATCAATACCGCGTGATTAATTCTACAGAATTGTTTATGATGTTACTTGCATCCATTTAATGCTTGCGCAACATTTAAAAACAATAACGTGGTTTTCAATGACATCTGATATTCTTGATCAAACTCTGGTCGACTCTGACTCAATTCCTGCAGCTGCATCTGTTCCTACGACTGTGCATACTCCTATGATGCAGCAATACTGGGACGTAAAGCAGCGCCACCCGACCGAGCTGTTGTTTTATCGCATGGGTGATTTTTACGAAATGTTTTATGATGATGCCGTGGTGGCTGCGCGTGATCTAGATATTGCCCTGACTAAACGTGGTAAAACTGATGGTGAAGATATCCCTATGTGCGGGGTGCCATTTCATGCATACGAAAACTACTTGGCACGTCTCATTCAAAAGGGGCATCGTGTTGCCATCTGCGAACAGCTTGAATCACCTGAGGAAGCAAAAAAACGGGGAGCAAAAGGGCCGCTGAACCGTGATGTGGTGCGTATTGTAACACCTGGAACATTGACTGAAGAAACGCTGTTGCCGGCGCGTCAAAATAATTATTTGGTTGCATTGTCGCCGCTTGTGAAGTCAAATCTTGGTATTTCCATTATTGATATTTCCACAGGGGAATTCATGCTTGAACCCTGCGCGTCTGCTGATCTTGCAACAACACTTGCGCGTCTTGATCCGTCTGAAATTCTCATTCCCGATACGCATTTAAACCCAGGTGAGTTGTTTGATACTCTGTTGCCATGGCGCCGAAAATGTACGCCATTGCCCTTAGTGCGTTTTAGTCATGCGAATTGTGTTGAGCGGTTGATGACGTTTTTTTCAACCACGACATTAGATATTTTTGGGCAAATTCCCGATGAGTGTTTGATGGCGGCGGGTGTCGCGTTGGATTATCTTTATTTAACACAAAAAGAGGCATTGCCGCGCTTGGCCTATCCGCGTTTTGTGCAAAAGTCAGAGTCACTGATTATTGATGCAGCGACACGCAAGAGTTTGGAGCTGACGCATACGCAAAGCGGGCAATTTCAGGGATCGTTGTTACACAGTATTGACCGTACACTCACGCCAATGGGGGCACGTTTGCTGATAAGGCATTTATCGTCACCGTTGATTGATCCGATCGCAATTCATCAACGCCAGAATAAAGTAACTTATTTTTATGAGGCAGCAAGCATTCGAAAGGATGTGCGTGTGCTGCTGGCAAAATGCCCTGATGCTGAACGTGCGCTTGGTCGATTATTGATGAATCGTGGCGGGCCGCGTGATGTCGGGCTTGTACGGCAAGCATTGATTCAGGCTGAACAGCTAAGCCATTTTCTGGATGAAACACCTTCTTTTTCTGAACAGTGGAAAGATGCACTTACATGTAACCCGGACACGCTTTCTTTGCTGACGGCGGCCTTTCATGAAGAACAGCTCCCCTTGCTTGCGCGTGATGGCAGCTTTATTGCGGATGGCTACTCGCCTGATCTTGATCGTGTGCGACATGTGCGTGCAAATGGGAAGTCGATGATTGATGCACTGCAGCAACGGTATGCTATGGAGACATCGATTACAACGCTTAAAATTCGTCATAATCATGTGCTTGGCTACCATATTGAGGTAAGTCCAAGTCATAACACGAAAGTGCCTGATTATTTTATTCACAGACAAACATTATCAACCAGTTATCGTTACACAACGGTTGAACTTGCTAAACTTGAACAAGACTTAAATCAAGCCGAAGCAACAGCGCTGTCGATTGAATTGACGTTATATGAAAGCCTGATGGAAGAACTTGCGTTGGCTGAGGTATCATTGAAAAAAACATTGCGTGCACTGGCTGATGTTGATGTTGCAGCAGCGGCAGCTGAACTTGCGGTTGTTGAGCGATACGTGGCGCCTGTGATTGATGATTCAGATGTGATTCATATTGAAGGTGGTCGGCACCCAGTGGTGGAGCAAGTGTTGAAAAACGGCGTTTCAGCGTCGCCGTTCGCCGCGAATGATTGCAATATAACGGATTTAAAACGTTTTTGGTTGATGACAGGGCCTAATATGGGCGGGAAAAGTACGTACCTGCGGCAAAATGCGTTGATTATTATTATGGCGCAAATGGGTATGTACGTGCCGGCGGAATCTGCACGTATTGGTTTTGTTGATCGGATTTTTAGCCGTGTTGGCGCGTCTGATGATTTAGCCGCTGGGCGTTCTACGTTTATGGTTGAAATGGTCGAAACAGCCGCGATTTTGCATCAAGCAACCGATCGGTCGTTTGTGATTCTTGATGAAATAGGGCGGGGGACAGCGACATATGACGGTCTTGCCATTGCGTGGGCGGTATCAGAACACCTACATAATCAAATCAAATGCCGGGCGATTTTTGCAACGCATGATCATGAATTGACAAAGCTACAAGATACATTGCCTATGATGGCTTGTTTGACGGTTAAGGTTGAAGAATGGCAAAACCAGATTGTTTTTTTGCATAAAGTGATCGAGGGGGTGGCTGATCGTTCATACGGTGTACATGTTGCAGCGCTTGCTGGGTTGCCAAAAACAGTGGTGAGCCGTGCTGAGACTGTGCTGCGCGGGTTAGAGAAAGCGAAGAAAGACAAACAAGTAAAAGCGGAAGCCGATAAAAAGGAAGAAGCCCCAGAGCAAAAACGGCAGTTGAAGTTAGTGTTTTAACATTTCATCCATTGTCACATTTTGTCACACACAACCGCTGTCGTTTAGGCTATCTTAAGTCTGAACTTAATTAATAAAAAAGAGAAATTTATGTGTGGCATTATTGGAATCATCAGTCAAACTGACGTGAGTGAACGCTTGCTTGATGGCCTTAAGCGGCTTGAGTATCGTGGATATGATTCAGCCGGGATCGCAACATTGGCAGCAGATGGTGAAATTGATCGCCGCCGTGCTGAAGGTAAGCTTGAAAAGTTAGCAAACGCAGTGGCTGAGCGCCCGCTTGCAGGCACAATTGGAATTGGACATACACGCTGGGCAACGCATGGTGGTATCACTAAAAATAACGCGCACCCTATGGCGGATGATGCCGTTGCTGTTGTCCATAATGGTATCATCGAAAACTTCGCGTCACTCAAAGAAATGCTCCAGCAGCGTGGTTCCATCTTTACAAGTGACACGGATACCGAAGTTGTTATGCACCTTGTGTCAATGCATATGCAGGAAGGTTTAGCTCCGCTACAGGCTGTTCAGAAAACCCTCTCGCAGGTGAGGGGAGCATTTGCCCTTGCGTTTTTGTTCAAGGCGCATCCGCATATGTTGATTGCAGCACGCCGTGGTAGCCCCCTTGTGTTGGGAATTACAGAGTCAGAGCTATTCATTGGATCTGATGCAATTGCACTTGCGCCGTGGGTTCGAACGTTGTGTTACCTTGAGGAAGGTGATGTTGCTACGTTGACCTTGCACGGTGATAAGGCTGATGTTTCAATTTTGAATGAGGATGGTATGCCGGTAGAGCGTCCGCTTCGCCAAACAAATATCACAACAGATGCGATTAGTAAGGGCGCTTTTACGCACTATATGTTAAAGGAAATTTTCGAACAGCCCTTAACCGTGAGTGATACGCTGCAGTCATTGATTTCGGTTGAGGATGAATCATTTCATAAGCCCTTGTTAGCACTTGATAAATCATTTTCAAAAATTCGGATTATTGCGTGCGGGACATCATATTATGCAGGGCTTGTGGCAAAATATTGGTTTGAAAAGTTGGCGTGGGTGCATGTGGATGTTGAAATTGCATCCGAGTTCCGTTACAGATCACCTGTGTTTGATGGTGATACGTTGAATTTTTTCATTACTCAATCGGGTGAGACAATTGATACGTTAGCAGCACTTAACTTGGTTAAACAGCATAATGAAATATGTGTGGCGATTGTTAATGTTGCAGAAAGCTCTATCGCGCGTGCGTCAGATCATGTGATCCAAACGATGGCAGGTCCTGAAATTGGTGTGGCGAGTACGAAAGCATTTACAGCTCAACTTGTTGTGTTGGCGGCATTGTGCCTAAAATTCGCGAAAGAGCGTAAAACGATTTCTTCAGATGATTGGACAAACTTTTTCAAATCAATCGCGCAAATTCCAGGGCATATTAGTGAATTGTTACGTAACGACGGCGTGTATCATCAATTGGCAGCACATTTGTGCCAAGTGCATCATACGTTGTATTTAGGGCGCGGCGCTAATTTCCCCATCGCACTTGAGGGCGCGTTAAAACTTAAAGAGATTTCATACATCCATGCCGAAGGATATCCCGCAGGCGAGCTTAAGCACGGGCCTATTGCGTTAATTGATTCAAAAATGCCCGTGATTGTTATTGCGCCGCATGATGAATGGTTTGAAAAAACGTTATCGAATGTACAAGAAGTGTTGGCGCGTTGCGCGCAGGTAATTGTGTTTACGGATGCAAAAGGTGCAGCTTTGATCGAAGCGCAAACCAAAACAATGCCGTGCTATCATATTGTAACGCTGCCCGAATCGAACATGCTGACGGCGCCGCTTTTATATACGGTTTCGATTCAATTACTTGCGTATTATACAGCGCATATGAAGGGGACGGATGTGGATCAGCCAAGAAATTTAGCGAAGTCTGTAACGGTAGAGTAGATTTTTTCCACCCTCTTTTACTATTAGTTCTCCTCCGACTTGATCGGAGGATCCAAAAAAACATTGACCCTCTGGTCAAGCCAGAGGGAAACTGAGGGAAAGAAAAAGAAGGCTGCAAAGGTAACTAATATACCAAGGATCTCAGTATTTGCATGAACTTACTGTTATATCCCCATTCAGATATTTTAAAGCAACCCAATATATCAGGGATCAATGAAAACATACGTTGATGTGGGTGTCTGTGCACATTTTTAACAATCCCATCAAGGTCATCTGTTGTTATGTAAGTGATTCCATCAGGGTTCTTTTGTGTGGCAACAAACAAGAGTGCTTGGTCATGTGAATGGCCTTTAAACTTTGGATGTTGCTTTTGATTATTAAGCGGTTGATCTGTCAGTGCATCTTTGTTCTCGCATAAACTAAGCCATGCTTGCACAAAAGCGCGACCGCGCTCTGTGTTGCGTACAACAAGGAATGCTCCCCATAAAGCATATTTATGCTCAAGGCTATTAGGATTAATTCCATTCAAACTAAGTGCTTCGCTTTTGACCGTTTGAAAAGCCTTGTTGATATTATTTTTTCGCTTGCTACCGTCCTGTAGCAATAGAATATCTGCCTTTGAATCGTTAAGTTTACGAATAAATGGTTCTATGGAACTTTTAAAGATAACAGGCGAATCAGCATAAAAAACGATTGCCCCTTCTGGTAGTTCTTTAAGCGTTTTAAGCAAAATATATGGTTTCCAAAGCCAATAGCCTGATCCTCGTTTTTGACCAAGAATTTCTTTGTTTTTGTTGTAAAAATCAGCATCGATATCTTTCCGGTGATACTGAAAAAAACGATCAAACCCACGGTTCAAAGCTGAAAACATTTGCACATTCTGATTCTGGTAAAAAACAGGATCTCCGTCAGCATATGAAATGCACGCAATCGGGGCGGGATTTAGTGTTTGAGCACGATCAATGTTAACATGAGCAAACGATACATCACTTTTATTCAGGATATAGATTTGCTCAACCACATTTGCAAAAATGTATAAACAGAGAAAACCAATAGTGTAACGTCTGATTTTAGTAAGCATGGTGGTTCCTTTATGAAACGGTGAAAATTTCAACGCCCGTTGCTGTCACACCAATGGTGTGCTCAAACTGCGCCGACAAAGACCGGTCACGCGTTACGGCCGTCCAGCCATCATCCAACATTTTTACCTGATATTTCCCTGCATTGATCATGGGTTCAATGGTAAAGAACATGCCCTCTTTAAGCGCAATTCCTTCGCCTGGCTTGCCGTAGTGCACAACGCTTGGTGCGCCGTGGAATGCACGACCTAGTCCGTGGCCACAAAAATCACGTACAACTGAAAAGCTGCTTTTTTCGGCATGTGATTGAATCGCATGACCGATGTCCCCTAGTGTCGCACCAGGCTTTACCACGTCGATGGCGCGCATCAGGCATTCATATGTAACATTAACAAGCTTTTCGGCGCGTAGAGGCACTTTGCCGATGCTAAACATGCGGCTTGTGTCTCCATGCCAGCCATCAACAATCAATGTGACGTCAATATTGATAATATCGCCTGTGACAAGTTGTTTTGCAGAAGGAATGCCGTGGCATACGACATGATTCACGGATGTGCAAATTGATTTTGGAAAAGGGGTGTGACCATATGGTGCATAGCCAAGCGGCGCAGGAATTGCATTGTGTTCAATTGTCCATGTATGACATATCGTATTGAGTTCGTCCGTGGTTATGCCCGCTTTTACGAATGGCGTGATATAATCCAACAATTGTGACGCAAGCTTTCCTGCTTTACGCATACCTTCAAACTCGGCAGGGCCATGAATGATGATGTCACTATCGCTTGGCTCTTCTTCGTAATGGCTGTGCTTACAATGCTCACCGTGCACGTGATGTTGTGGGTTGATCATTTTTGGCTCCTTAAATCATAAAAAACCCCGCAAACGATATCGCAGGCGGGGCTTGTGCTTTTAGTTGTACATTCCCTAATACGGAAATAACAAAGAGTAATCAATTAACGTGAATAAAATTCAACAACCAAGTGTGGTTCCATTTGAACAGGGTATGGCACATCAGAAAGCTTTGGTGTGCGCACAAACGTACCCTTCATTACTTTATGATCAACACTCATGTATTCAGGAATATCACGTTCAGCAAGTTGATTCGCGCCCAACACAACAGCATTTTCTTTCATGGATGTCGTGATTGAAATTTCATCACCTTCTTTTACAAGATATGATGGAATATTCACGCGCTTGCCGTTTACAGAAATATGGCCATGGTTTACGATTTGACGTGCAGCAAAAACAGTTGCTACGAATTTCATGCGATACACAACGGCATCTAGGCGACGTTCCAATAAACCAATCATGTTTTCTGATGTGTCACCTTTGCGGCGTACAGCTTCGTCATATACGCGGCGGAATTGACGTTCGCTGATGTTACCATAGTAGCCCTTAAGCTTTTGTTTCGCACGCAACTGAACACCATAGTCAGATGGTTTTGATCGTTGTTGTCCGTGTTGCCCAGGACCGTAATTACGGCTGTTAAATGGGCTTTTTGCACGACCCCACAGGTTTACGCCCAAGCGGCGGTCGATTTTGTGTTTTGCTGTGACTCGCTTTGTCATTGATAAGCCTTATCTCAAGTAATATATTTTCAAATAGAAGTTCCAAATTAATGACATGTTTTTTTTGTTTTGTCAATATTCAACGTTGTTTTTTATGAGTTAAAAGTCGTTATTTTGTTGAATGCTGCTTTTGATGGCAATAATTAATAAAAAACGACGACCAAGCAAGTTGATCGTCGTTATGTGTTTTATCTAACGTTAGTTAAGTAAACATTAGCAGATGCTTATTCTGCAACGTCATTTCCTTTGTCAATTGACGTTAGCATATCCCAGATGCGAGCTTCTCTTGATTTTTCTTCATCAGAAGCTGAAGCTCTTTCTTCTGAACTAAACATTTCGTTAACGCCTTTTTTCTTATCGCGATTCAAGTAAATCGTATCCATAATTTTTGCGTTTGCTTTTGCAAGAAGAAGGCAACGTTCGTCACCAGCTGCCTTTTTTGCATCTAATTTTGCTTTTGTTGCTTCGTCTGCTTTTGCGTAAGCGCCGCAATATGCAGCAAATGCACCAACAGTGCAATCAACAAGTTCAAAAGCAACAACTTTACGACAGTTCTTCGCGCATTCAGCCGCTATCGTGTGACCCCCTTGTGGTCTTTTGCATGCTGCTTTCGTACACATTGTGTTACACTTATCTTTTAATGCATTGCCTGTTTCACGCCATTTTGCAACTTCACCCGCCTTCATGACAGTTCCTGCTGGACCTTTTGCTTTTGCTGGTGTTTTTGCTTTTTTTGCTGATGATTTTGGTGGCGGTGGCGCCATATCACTGTCATCTCCAGCAAAAGTTTGGCTTGCAAAACCAAGAGCCACCAAAGCAGCCATAATCATTTTAATTTTTAACATGTTTAATACCTTTCCAATAAATTAAACAGCGAATTCTGCCCGTTAAGATCACTAAACGCTGCAATGCAGAGGTGTATCTTAGTCTTAACGTGCGCCTAACAAGATCACACTACCATAGAGACTCTTAATAAAAAGTTAATGCAGCACATTTTTTTTACAACACCTAAATTTTTAATAAAGTTATTTTTAGTGATGTGTTTTGTTCGCACTTCTCAGGTCATGCAAGGCCTTTTTATTTTCTTATTAAAAAAAATGAATATATATTAAATATTATTATTAAACATTAACTATATATTAATGCTTTTGTATTAAACTATACTTATTGATTTAAATATAGAGTGTGATTATGAAAGTAAAACTTTTTAATTGTACGCATAATAATCTGAATAAATTTGTGTTGATGGCTGTTGTGGGAGTGAGTGTTGGTGCGGGGGATGGGTGCGCAGGAACAACATATTCAGGGACATGGACATCAGATACCCCATCGTTTGCAAGCGCACCCAGTGCACATTATTCTATTTATGGTTTTCAAGCCACTGCATCGCATACCTACACTATAAACAAAGCTGGTAGTGGTACAATTCGTCTATATCAAAATGCTTTTGACCCCACTACTATAACAGATAATTTGATAGGAGTGATGTATGATGGCGACACATTTATTGCGTCGTATCCAAGGCCATATTTTTTAGCGGTCTCTGGCAATAGTGGGTCAAGCTACTCAGTTACGGTAACTCCAGCTAATGCAAGCTATCCAATTTCTATATTTGCAGAAAATTCTATTTCAGGCAATAGTACTACAATAGAAAATTTTCGTGATTATAATGGAATCGTTGTTTGTGGAGATTTTGTTAATAACACAGGATCAGCCGCAAATTTAATATTTGATTTGCTGCTTAATCAGTCATATACGTCATCAATTAAGTCTACTGTTAATAATGTGACAAAAACAGGGCTATACACTTGCACTTTATTAGGTCAAAACCAGTATTCAGGTTCAACAACAGTAAGTGGTGGAACGTTAAGTGTGCTAAGCGGAAGCATTCCCTTAGGCAGTACTATTAATTTGTCAGGGGGGAAATTGGGTGCTGCAGCTAGTTTTACATTACCTAACGCAGTTGTTCTTAACCAAGACAGCACAATTGATGCGCAAGGGCAAGAATTTGTATTAAGCGGCAATGTTTCCGGTAGTTGTGGCCTTACGATTACAAGTTCTGGCGGGAGTGGCACTGGTTCAGTATCACTAACAGGGACAAACACATATACAGGTGCAACAACGGTTGCGGGAGGTAAATTAAAATTAGCTGCTGCGCCTAATGGGGCGCAAATAACATTTAACAGTGGTTCTTCATTTCAAGCAAGTGGTACTTTTAGCATGAATAACTCAATCATTGTAAATTCTACAACCTTTGATACCAATGGCTCTGATGTGACGTTGTCAGGGCAAATAACGGGTGCTAATATGGCCAAAAGTGGCGCTGGCACACTCACTTTTTCTGGCACTTCAAACCAGCAGACTGGCACAATTACAGTATCAGCTGGAACATTGGCAATTCAATCGGCAGGTAGTTTGGGTGATAATGAAGTTGATATATCCCTTAATGGAGGTACGTTAAAGGCTTCAGGGACGGTTTCTCCGGCTATAGGTAATTCTATCTCAGTAAACACAAGTAGTTCTATTGATACAAATAGTAATGCATTTACCCTGTTAGGGTCATTAACACTTGTCTCTGGGATGCAGTTAGAAGTGAAAGATAGTGGTAGTGGCGGTGTCTTTGACGTTTCTGGCTCTACTGGATCATCTTCGGCAGGGAGCGTTAAAATTACGGGTGGTACGTATAGAATTAGTGCCTCGACACAACTGGGAGCGAGTAACAGCACGCAAATCTTAAATGGTGGAAGATTAAAGCTTGCAGCTAATAGTATAACACTCCCTGCAATTTCTATGACTGACAACAGCACGATTGATACAGATACTTATACAGTAACAATGACGAATGCCATTACAGCATCACCGAGCAAGTCATTCACAAAGGCTGGTACTGGTACAATGATTTTATCTGCTGCCAACACCCTTTCAGGACCTGTTCATGTTTCTGCGGGTGAGTTGCATGTGTCAAATCCAACGACGCAACTAAGCAATGCGACGTATCTGAAACTTAGTAATGGCGCGCACTTGAAATTTACTGCTGGCGGAGCATTGTCTTGCCCATTGGTGTTGTAATAAGGCGATTGTTACCAACGAATAATGGCAGAGCCCCATGTCAGGCCGCCACCCATGGCTTCGATTAATACAAGCTGTTCTTCTTTAATGCGACCGTCATTAACCGCTTCATACAAAGCAAGTGGAATAGACGCTGCTGATGTGTTTGCGTGCTTATCAACCGTTACAACAACCTTTTCGGGGGGTAAATGAAAATGATCAATAACACCAGCAATAATACGTTCGTTCGCTTGATGTGGAACAAACCAATCAATATCCTCAACCGTTAGTCTGTTTGCGATGAGCGCTTGTTCAACAGCTTCGCCAATTTTCTTGACGGCGTTTTTGAATATTTCGCGGCCATTCATAATAACGCCGCCACGTTTATGGGGCGTATCAATAGTATGGTCAACGTAAAGTAGATCATAGCCACAACCATCAGAATAAAGATGGGTTGATAACACGCCGCGTTTATCAGCATTGCGCGATTTTGTGCTATTTGTATTCGCACTTTGAATGCCGGAGGATAATTCTTTGTCAAGTTCCATCGTGCGCAATACAAGCGCAGCAGCGCCGTCGCCAAAGAGAACACACGTGCTGCGATCATTCCAGTCGACGATGCGTGACATGGATTCAGCACCAATTAAAAGAACTGTTTTTGCTTGGCCTACTTTAATAAAATTATCGGCAACACTTAAGGCATAGACAAAGCCAGAGCAAACAGCTTGCACATCAAAAGCAAATGCATTCGACGCGCCAATCAACGCTTGTACGCGCGCAGCTACTGCAGGAAATCCATTATCAGGTGTTGTTGTTGCAAGAACAATCGCATCAACTTCTGTTGCGCGAATGCCTGCTTTAAAAAGTGCTTGCTTGGCTGCTTCTGCTGCCATGTAGGCAGTTGTTTCCTCGCTATTCGCAGTATAACGTTGCATTATGCCCGTGCGATCACGAATCCATTCGTCGGATGTATTAAGATGCGCTGGCAGATCAGTGTTTTTAACGCAATTTTTAGGTAGATAGTGCCCAATGCTGGCAACACATGAACGAAAAGTCATTGATTGATGTTCCTACTTCTTTAATTCAAGTGAAATTGGCGCTGATGATTCTTTAGCGGATACAATTTCCACCTGTTCAGATTGTGCTGCTTGATCAAGTTTTATTTGTTCTTGTTGTGTTTGTAACAGCGTAAGACGACTCTGAACGCTTTCAATGAAGTTACTTTTAACCATATTAATAGCAACACCAACAGCATTTGCAAAGCCAATCGCATCTGTGCCGCCGTGGCTTTTTACAGCAATATGGCGGAGCCCTAAGAAAACGGCGCCATTATAATAACGTGC
Organism: Alphaproteobacteria bacterium; assembly: GCA_030727085.1. Lineage (GTDB taxonomy): Bacteria > Pseudomonadota > Alphaproteobacteria > Paracaedibacterales > CAIOTO01 > CAIOTO01. The sequence goes on from JANRCF010000007.1 coordinate 16,307, forward strand.
ATCACTGATTTGCTTTACGTGGTCAAAGGCAGGTTTTGCAATAAGGTAACCAAGCTTTCCGCGCCATGATGAAGACATGCATGTCTGTAGAATATGACGTACAAAACGGGTTGTTCCTTCAATGGCTTTAAGGGCAATGTTTCCTGAAAAACCATCTGTGACTACAACATCGGTTGTGCCTGCCATAATATCATCACCTTCAACAAAACCATGAAAGTTTAGATTAGACATGTCACGGAGTATTTGAAATGCTTCTTGAACGCCTGCATGACCTTTAAGCTCTTCTGATCCAACATTAAGCAAACCAACGGTTGGTCGGTCAATGTTGAAGATTTTTGCAGCGAATGCTTCGCCCATCAATGCAAATTGCACAAGGTTAATAGGAGAACATTCAATGTTGGCACCCAAATCAAGTACGATTGTGCGACCATGACTGCTTGTTGTCGGAAGAACCGCAGGGATAGCTGGGCGATTAATGCCATCGAGTGTCTTTAAAAGAACCTTTGATAGCGCCATATAGGCACCTGTATTGCCCGCTGAGATAACAGCATGGGCACGTCCTTCACGCACTGCGTCAATAGCCATTCCAAGGTTGGACTTACGCCCATTTCGAACAGCAACAGCAGGTTTTGTAAAGTTTGTAACGATTATGTCAGTATGAATGACCTCACTGCATGCTTTTAAAAGCGGTGCTGTTTCAAGCGCGCTTTGGATGCTTGGTGCATCTCCATACAGTAAAAAACGCAAGTCTTTTACTTGCGTTTTCTTGAGTGCCAATTCTGTGCCGGGGATAACCATGGATACACCAAGATCCCCGCCCATGGCATCAATCGCGAGCGTAAATGACATTAGCTCTCGTCTACAGTTGATGCCTTTAATTTTAATACTTGTCGGCCATTGTAATGACCGCAGCTTTGGCACACATGATGTGGAAGCTTGCGTGCACCACAATTTGAGCATTCTGCTGTATTGATTGGTGCCAAGTGGTGGTGTGAACGTCGCATACCTTGACGGGATACGGATGTCTTTTTCTTTGGAACTGCCATGAATAACCTCTCTCATGATTGAGAAAAAAATATAAAACTTAACTCCGAACAATACAGAATTTTGAGGTAGAAATCAACACTCTTGTTATTTCTTATTTAATTTTATGGGCTAGGCAGACTTGGAATTGATTATTTTCCTTATTACATTTAAAAAGGATGTAGCATCAATCATGCTTCTTGGCGTATAGTATGCATAGATTTTTTTAGAATAACAAAAATGTATGCGTATATTATTATCCAACGATGACGGTATTAATGGCCATGGTATGAAAGTGCTTGAAAAAATAGCACGCACACTGTCAGATGACGTGTGGATTGTTGCACCCGAACTTGATCAAAGCGGTTCAAGTCATTCCCTTACGCTACGTGATCCCTTGCGTATTCGTGAAATTTCCCCAAGGAAATATGCAGTTTCAGGTACGCCAACAGATTGCGTGATGCTCGCCGTGTCGCACCTTATGAAAGATAAAAGACCTGATTTGGTGTTGTCAGGTATCAATTATGGCGCCAATGTTGCGGAAGATGTTACATATTCAGGCACAATTGCCGCTGCAATTGAGGGAGCGCTTCTCAATATTCGGTCAATCGCTTTTAGTGTTAACATTCAATATGGTAGCCCAGCTAAATGGGCGACTGCTGAACATTTTGGCCCTGAAATTTTAAAAACAGTCTCGGCTATACCGCTTGAAAAAAATGTGATTATTAACGTTAATTTTCCTGACGTGGTTGTGTCTTCTGTCAAGGGAATTCGTATAACGACTCAAGGACATCGCTCAGGTGAAGATGAGCTTGTTGAATGCAAAGATCCGCGCGGAAAGTCTTATTTTTGGATGGGTGCTGGCATGTATCGCTACACGCCTGATGCGTCAGCGCTTGAGTCAGGATCTGATCTTGAGGCGATTCATGATGGGTATATATCAATTACACCTTTGACTCTTAATTTAACTCATGAAAAAACGTTGAGCTGCTTGAAAGGTGCTTTTGGACTATGAAATTATTCTTTTTGCACCCCAAAACTATTATTTCGTTGGCGTTTTTATTGTCATTGACAGCCTGTAGTGATCGTGAAAATGGTCCATCTGAAATCGTGAACGCACGTCCAATATCACCGTACCACTTTGTTAAAAAAGGTGAAACATTGGCTGATGTCGCTGCAAAACATTCGATGAAAGAGGAAGAGCTGATTTTACTTAATAATTTGAAGGCACCCTATACTTTATTCGAGCGGCAACGTATCCTCGTTCGCGTGATTGGCAAAAGTAATACAGATTATACAAAGCCAGATGGTGACATCATGGTTAAGGAATTAGATGAAGAGCCAAAAGATGGAAGCGCTGAAGGTAACGATAGAGACGGAGCCTTAGATCCGTTGGCTTCCTCTGCTGATGCTGCTGATTCAACATTGTCATCGGGCTCATCTGCTAGTAAAAATGCTTTTCCGTCAAATGAAACGATCGCAAAAGGCGCATCTTCCGCAGGCGCTTCTGTAGCTCCTGTTGCTTTTGATTGGCCTGTTAAAGGAAAAATATTGACTAAATTTGGTCAAAAGATGCCTGATGGTACGGTTAGTGACAGTTTGCAAATTTCAGCGCCAGTTGGCACAAAAGTAAAGGCCGCAGCGATTGGTAAAGTTGAAAAAGCAGGTGAAACACTGCCGGGATTCGGAAAGATAGTTGTTGTTAAGCACGGCGATGGAAAATTGTCACTCTATGCACACTTAAAAGAAGTATCCGCAAAGTCTGGTCAGAAAATTGCACAAGGACAAGAACTTGGTCGCGTAGGAAAGAACGGCGCACAGCCTATGTTGTTATTCCAAGTACGTAAAATGGTTGGGAAAAAATTTATTCCTGTTGACCCTGCGGAACTCTTGCCTTAAAGATCAAATGAATAGTTACGCTATAATGTGTTGTAATATTATATAGGATTGCTGTGCCCTCATGGTAAAGGGCTCGCAACCGTTTAGCGTGTATTAACGCGCTTCTGCTTGGTGTTCCTGAGTACGTGCGTTATGCTCTGGTTTTGGATTTGCTTCCATTACACGTATTTGACGTCCTGCAACATCGGTGCCATTAAGAGCAGACATTGCTTTTTGAGCTTCCTCAGGATTTTCCATTTCAACAAAACCAAAACCTTTGCTGCGCCCTGAAAAGCGATCCATCACAACTTTTGCTGATAGAACTGAACCAAAATTGGTAAAAACTTCTTGTAATTCAGCATCGCGCATTGTGAATGATAAATTGCTAATATATAACTTGTTGTTCATAACTGCTCCTTAAAAAAATCAATGACCGTAGCGTTCAAGCAGCATAAATGCAACTTGATCGACCGTCATGATTAGAATAAATCAGCAATGGTTAAAATCGAGTGAAGGCGAAAAAAATAAAGTGAGATAGGTGTGTTTTTTGTTTGGGAAAAGGGCGATGTTAGCCTTTGTTATTTTTGTTTGTCGTCATTACGAGAAAGCTTAAGCGTGCATGGCAATCCCTGTATTTTAATCGTTCTGGATTGCCTTTTCTTTGGTCTACTCGCCATGACGCAGTATTTAAAAATGAGGTTGCTAAGGAGCTCTATGCCTTATTTAACACCGAGGAATGTTAATTTACGTACGCGACTGTTTCCTGCATCGGTGACATACACATTGCCTGACGTATCGACTACAATTCGCCAAGGATTGTTGAATTGAGCACCAATAGCTTGGCCATTGTTTTCTGTGTAGCCACTGATTGGCGTTGAGCCTGCCGCAGTCACTGGGCCGGCAATCGTTGAAATTATTTGTGAGCTCCATTGCATGTAGCGAATTACATTATTTCCAGCATCAGCAATATAGATGTTGTTGTTGCCAATTGTGACGCCCGTCGGGCTGTTGAATTTTGCACTTAGTGCGACTCCGCAATCACCACTATAGCCAGCTGTATTTGGTGTTCCTGCTATTGTGCTAACCGCACAGCCCTTATTTGCAAGATCAATTTTTCGAATGATATGGTTGTTTTTGTCTGCGATATATATGTTTCCACTTGCACTGATTACCATGCCTTCAGGGCCATTAAAGCGTGCTGTTGCGCATGGACCATCTGCAAATCCTGCTTGCGCCGTTCCTGCAATCGTCGTCAGTGTGTAGGATGAGTTCGTGCCAGATGGTGGAGTTAATTTTCTGATCTGATTATTATCAGTCATATAAATATTTCCTGCTCCATCAATGACAATTCCTCCCCATGCATGCAGATTGGCATTAAGAACAGCGCCTGGGGTATATCCTGTTGAAGCTGTAGATGCATTGCTTGCAATAATTATAAATGTAGCGTTTTGTGCTGTAATGTTTGCTGCGCTACCGTTGTATTTTTTAAGCAGCCCATTTCCATAATCAACGACATATAACGTGTCATTTTTATTTGTTTTATCAATGAGGAGTGCTGATGCAGTGTAGCCACTGATAATAGTTGTTACATTTCCTGCAGGATCAATTTTTCGAATATTAGCTGCTACACTGTCGGCAACATAAAAATTACCGACTGAATCTTCAACAATAACATGTGGGTTGCTAAAAGATGATTGTGCAGCAGGTCCATCTGTATTGCCAGAGTTTCCATTGCCTGCGAATGTTGAAATTGAGTATGAATTGCTTGAGCCAATTGGGCATGTAAGGGCCATGCCAGTTAAGGCGGTTGTTGTTACGGGCGTGGTCGTTGTTACTACGGGTAGGGTTATAGTGGTTACTGCTGGTGTAATTATTGGTGTTAATTTTCGAATGCGATTATTTCCTGTATCGGGGAAATAAATGTTTCCTGCATCATCAGTCATTAATCGATATACACTTGAAAGTTGCGCCCCAAGCGCTGTTCCATTGTTTTCTGAAAAGCCAGAAGTACCTGGTGTGCCTGCAATTGTCGAAATAATACCTGTTTTAGCAGATATAAAACGAATAACATTATTGTTTGCATCTGCAATATAAAGATTGCCAAGCCCATCAACTGAAATACTGCTTACGCTATTAATTTTGGCATTTGTTGCAAGTGCTCCATCGCCACTAAATCCTGCAGATCCAGTGCCTGCAACAGTAGATATAGCATACGATCCATCTGCTTTTAGGGTTAGCTTTCGAATTGCATGGTTTCCATAGTCAGCTATATAAACATTACCTGATGCATCAATTGCGAGTTGTTGGGGTTGGTTTAATTTAGCACCAACCGCTTTGTTGCCGTTGTTGGCATTGTTATCATAACCGCTTGATTTATTTGTTCCTGCAATGATTGAAAGGACATATGTGGCATTTGTTAATGTTAGTTTTTTAATGACATGATTTTGTGTGTCAGAGATGTAAATATTTCCAGTGTTATCAATAATTAAACCACCCCCATGCTTCTTTGCTCAAATCAGCATTAAATGCTGCCCCTTGCGAATATCCAGGTGTGCCAAGTGCATCATTTCCAGCGATAACGACTGGATTTGTATAAGAACCATTTTGATATTTAAAGATTTTTGGATTATTACGATCATAAAGGTAAAAATTACCCAATGTATCAACGGCAATAGACCCGGGAACTTTATCCGAGTTAATAATAGTTGTTACGTTTCCGCTTCTGTCAATTTTACGAACTTTATTATTATTATTCAAAACGTACATATTTTTATTGAGGTCAAAAATTACCATAGTTATACTTTGAAACGTAGCCGTTGAGGTGGTGCCGTCAGTGTTTCCTGGATTGCTGCCTGCAAATGTTGAAATTGTATATTTACATGTTCCGTCTTTAAGGCATGCTGGAAGAACGGAAGGTGTTGCTGTTGGGCTTGATGCTATTGCTAAATCTAGTGTGGCATTGAAAAAGAATGCAAATAAAAGAGAATACCTTATATAGCTCGTCATTTTTTTCTCCTCGAATTGGCACATTTAGTAGCAACAATAATTTTCACTACTTTTAATAAAATTTCGTGCAAAATCATATTAATTGTATGTGTTTTTTCTAAAAGGAATCAAGGAGAAAAGTATAACGCCACGATGGTTGTAGATATTTCGGGCGTTATTTAATTTTTTATTCTTCCAGTAATTTCATACGGATTTTTTTGTGATTTGAATTGGAATCTGATAGGCACCGCTGGCATTTTGAAATCACGCCGCAATGCATTTGTTAGATAGCGCACATACGAATCAGGAACATCTGCAGCTTTTGTACAAAACACCTTGAATGTAGGTGGGCGTGATTTGATTTGCGTCATGTATTTCAAACGAATGCGGTGTCCAGAAACAATCGGGGCAGGGTGCGCATCAACAGTAAATTGCAGCCAACGATTAAGTTCGCCTGTTGGTATACGTCGGTTCCACAATTTCTCCATAAGTAACACTTGATCCATCATCCGTGTTAAATTATGCCCTTTGAGTGCAGAGAGTGTTACGCATTGAATTCCGCGTGCTTGCGTTAGTTGAATTTCAAGTTGTTCATGTACATGCTTTAATGTCGCGTCAGGATTCTTAACTAGATCCCATTTATTAAGCGCAATAATAAGGCCACGCCCTTCTTCTAGAACGGATGATGCCAGCATTAAATCTTGCTTTTCAATCAGTTCATCTGTAGGGATGGACGCATCAATCACCAACACTACAATTTCAGCAAAACGCATCGTGCGTTCCGCGTCATAAACCGCTAGTTTTTCAACGGCTCCATCTACTTTACTTTTTCGGCGAATTCCAGCTGTATCAACTAATTCGATAGCTCGGTCTTTATAGTCCCACGCAAAGGAAATAGAATCGCGTGTGACGCCAGGGTAATCAGCAGTAAGCTGTGCTTCTTCTTCAAGCAGAGCATTAACAAGCGTTGATTTGCCCACGTTAGGGCGACCAAGAATGGCTATTTTAAGAGAACGTTTTAGACGGTACGCCTCTGCTTCTGCTTCGGCTTCTTCGGAATCAAAGTCATATTTTTCTTTGAACTCGTCTTCATCTTCATCGCCATAATCAATAGTAATATACTCAGCCAACGCTTCGTGAAAATCATCCATGCCAATGCCATGTTCAGCGGAAATGGCTACAACTTCACCAAGCCCTAAACGATGTGCATCGCTTACACCAGCCTCAGTGCCTTTGCCTTCACATTTGTTGACAAGCACGATAACAGGCACATTTTGCTTGCGTAGCATTTTTGCGAGATCTTGGTCATAAGGTGTGCAACCAAGGCGACCATCAATAACGAATAGAATAATTGTAGCTTCAGAAAGTGCTTTAAGTGCTTGCTTGCGCATACCTTCCGTCACGATGGCTGGTTGGTCGCCTTCTCCTGGATCAAATAGCCCTGGCGTGTCCATTAGCGTAAACGTCATACCCGCAAATTCTGCTTTGGCAATTTTACGATCGCGCGTTACGCCTGGTTGGTCATAAACCAATGCCATACGTCGGCCAACGAGACGATTAAATAAAGTTGATTTACCAACATTCGGTCTACCTACGATTGCAACAATTGGTAGTTCATCTGTTGCTGCATCGCTATTGAAGGGCTTATCTGAAGGCATGGAGTACCGCGTTATCCGTTAAGACAAATAATGTTTTTTGCGAAACGATAGGAGCCAAGAAAACAGATCCGCTGTCAACTTTTACTGTATTGATAATTTCACCATCGCGAGGATTAACACGTATGAGTTCGCCTTTGCTTGAGCTGACAATTAAGGTGCCACCTGCCAGAATTGGTCCTGCAAAATGAATGGCGCCTTCATTCTCATCCACTCGGGGTAGGCCTGCCACCCAACGAATAGCGCCGGATTTACGTTCTAAGCATACAAGTTCATTCATATTCGTAAGGACAAACACAAAACCACCTGCGACAACAGGGGTGCGAATGCCGCCGAGTTCCTTTTGCCATTGACGTGCGCCTGTTTTAAAGTCGATCGCTGTCATGCGGCCACCATGGCTGATAACGAATACTTGATTGACATCGATAACAGGGCGCGCGCGAATATGCGGGATGCTTGTTACAGTGTCAATACGTGCTACTGGCGTAATCGTGTCTGACCATAAGACTTGCCCGTTGGTCTGGCTTAAGGCGTGAACTTCACCAGATGTGTATGCAACAATCACTGTATCACCTGAACATGCTGGCTTTCCCCCACCAAGGAGAAGTGCTGATTCAGGGATGCCGCTATGGCTCCACGCAAGTTCACCTTTTGCAATAGATAAGGTTATCAATTCATTATTGATTGATTGGCAGTAAACGTGGCCGTCTTTTACAGAAGGAGATGACCTAAATGGTGCATAACCACCTTTGCGCCAAATTTCATCACCAGTGTCTGCTTTTAAAGCGACAACTTCGCCAAATGCAGTTGTTGCATATAAAACGTTGTTATCGACAGCAATGCCGCCACCGAGCGTGTCCTTTATATGTTCTTGAGGAGACGTTGGCTTTTGCCACACAACTCTACCTGTTTTTAGAGATAAAGCAGTAACTGTGCCTTCGGCGTCCATCGTATAAACATGCTTTTCATCTGTTATAGGACTGCTGAGCATACGTTGGTCATCGTTCGATCCTGCGCCAACACATTGGTGCCAAGTCTCGGTGATTTTTTCGCCAAGTTCAACATTCATAAGCGCATGATCTGGACGGCCACCCATTTGGGGCCATGATGCATTTGTTATTGGTGATGGTACAGTTACAGACATATTTGCAATTGAAGGGTCTGCTTTAATGCTGGCTGTAAAATTTAGAAATGATACACGTTCCCCAGGTAGTGGTGTTGCATCTTTTGTGTCGCATGCTGCGAGCAGGAGAATAGTTCCGCCAAGTGCGGCATGATATGTAATAGCACCAATTTTTTTAATTAATTGTTTCATTTAACGTTAAGTACCTCTTTGAATGGCGTTCCCGGCGAGATTCGAACTCACGGCCTCAGGATTAGGAATCCTGCGCTCTATCCGGCTGAGCTACGGGAACACATAAATAAATCCACGCGAATATACAACTGAAGGTATGCGTTTTTTCATCTTTTGTCTAGTTTATAGTGTCTGACCCTAGACATGTCTGGCCACATACGCAGTTTTAATTAAAATGATGTTAACGTGGTTATGCGAAATCTAACATAGCGAACTTGACATCTCCCCCAAGTACTCGTTAATCATAATTAACATCTGAAATAAAAAAACAAGAAATACAGATGTCACCTCTTTTTAAAATGGATCACACTTATGTCAGAAAGTCCTATTTGTGCACCAATGCCGCAAGCACTTGTGATGCCCAAGGGCGCACGTATTTCCTAACGTTTTAACTAAATTGGATAAGTGTGTCTAGATTTTCTTTTGTGCAACATCGCTGATTGCCTCTAGAGCAACCTTGAATTTGAACTCAGCTGTGCGTGGTGTTGTCTTTATTTTTTGTGCCATTCGTTTCGATTCCTTTTCCTTTACATAGGGGCGAAACTCTTCTTTGGCGACTGGTCTAGTTTGTGGGAGGGATTATAATAGCTCAACCCAGCTCTCATTTCTACACCACCAGAAAGACCATTGATCCCAGAACCCTCAGACTGATATTTCAGACTGATATTAATGTATAACTTTCGTATTCTTGAGACAATTTTTGATTAGAATAATAGATTCTGTAGATATACGCGTATTTGTCAGATTTAAAATTTTTAAATTTGTCATATTAAGTATGTATGGAATTGCTAGGTTGGTAACACTCGTGTTCGATAGACTTAGAGATACTAAATTTTTTAATTCACCAATATATTCCAAGCTTTTATCTGTTATTGAGCTGTCTGCTAGACTCAGATCTGTTAAATTATCAAGTTTAGTTATTGATTGCACACCTAAATCGCTTATAAGATCACAATTTAAACTTAGAACTCGTAATGAATTAAGATCGCTAATAACAAATTTACAATCATCATCTGAAACCAGTGTCCAGAAAAAACAAAGTTCATGTAAATTTTTCAATTCTTTTAAAAACATTAAATCATTATGTGGTGAATAATCACTATCAGCTGAGCCAAAAATATATGCTTTTAATTTAGTTAAAAGAGAATCACCATTATCATTTGAACCACAAACATAAAATTCTAACCTCGTTAAATTTGATAAATTGGCTAAAACAGAAAGACCTTTACGTGTAATGTCAAAACATTCACCTAAAACTAAGGAATTGAGAGTTTTAATCTGAGCTATAAATGCTAAGCCGTCATTCGTGATGCTTGTGTGATCAAAAACCAACTCGTATATGTTTGGCAAGTTGCACAAATGTTTTATTCCTGTATCTGTAATCTTATCACCGTTAAAGGAATTATCATTGCAAGTCACATGCAATTTTATAAATTTATTTAATTTAGAAAAAGAAAATAAATCTTCAATACTTTGGTCGCTTATACCATAATTATAAATAATAATTGATTTTATGTTGATTGTATTATTTAAAATATTTATCTCTTCATCATCAGGATAATAATAATGCAAGCTAAGATCTGTTAAATTAATAATGTTTTTTAGTTCTAATAAGCCTCTGGTTCCAACAATTTCTGAATCAAAATTAAAATGCAAAGACGATAAATTGTGAAAATCTTTAAGGTATCCCAAACTAATATGTGAAATTCTGAGGTCTCTTAAATCCAGCTTAGTCAGAGATTTGCAGTCAATTAAATATTTTAGTCCTATATCTGTAATTGCAGTATCACGTAAATATAACTCTTTTAGATTAGTTAATTTAGCTATATGTAACAACCCGGCATCTGTTATATTTCGGCACCCAGTTAAATCAATTTTTAATAAATTGCCAAGAGATGTTATGTGCATTAAATCTATATCTCTAACATTTTGAAAAACTGAAAAATCTAATTCCGTTGTTTCTGTAATATCAGCTTCTAGGCTATTGACTAAATTATATAAGTTGGAGAGCGAGTGACATTTGTTACCTGTATTAAAAGAGTGATCATCGTTGATCCGATTGTCATCGTCAACAAATGGCAGTGTGTGTTGTATGTTTTCGCACACTGAATTAATTTCAGACTTTCTTCTTAGACTCCAAGTGCTCTTTATCTTTTTATATAATCTTTTTGTGTATTGATAGACAGCGACCAGGATCTGTGCTAAAAAGATCATTTTTAATAAAGATAATATTTCTAACATAAATAAGCTTTCTACAAATTAGAATTGATAATTATTTATATGGGCATAGAAAATTATATTTCAAGTTTATACTCATTCATTTTCGCTCCATTTGTTGTAAAAAGAGAAGGGGGGATGTGTATTGATTTTTTTTGTGCAGTAGCGCCATGCTATGCATGGAGGGATTCTTAACGTAATTTTACAAGCAGAGCAGAGTATATTGGATCAAATTTTATTAAAATGATGTTAACGTGGTTATGCGAAATCTAACATAGCGAACTTGACATCTCCCCCAAGTACTCGTTAGTCTTAAGTAACATCTGAAATAAAAAAATAAGAAATACAGATGTCACCTCTTTTGAAAATGGATCACACTTATGTCAGAAATTGCTTTTATTACTGCGCGCGAAATTTTGGATTCTCGTGGGAATCCTACCGTTGAAGTTGACGTTGGTCTGTCCGATGGCAGTCATGGCCGTGCAGCTGTTCCGTCTGGGGCGTCAACAGGGTCATTCGAAGCACTTGAAAAGCGCGATGGCGACAAAGCACGTTATGGCGGCAAGGGTGTTCTTAAAACAATTGAATCCATTGAGAATGAGATTTTTGATGCGCTGGTTGCTGAAGATGCACTGGATCAAAGAAATATCGATCGTATTTTGCTTGAACTCGATGGTACAGAAAATAAATCACGTTTGGGCGCAAATGCAC
>JANRCF010000008.1:0-23210 GCA_030727085.1 Alphaproteobacteria bacterium
TGAAGTCTTTCAAAAAAATGTTAACCGTGTTGCACTTCAAACTTGAATGGAGCATCAACGCAAAAGCGCCATTTCCCATCACGTTAGCAGCTGTCCCAAAGGGGTCTTGCAGCACATAAAGCGTTGTCAGAACACTAATCATTTCAGGGCTAAATCCTAAGTACGTTTGTAATACTGGTAGCACAACAAACACGCTTGCTCCGGGGATGCCTACACACGAAAGTTTCGCCATGGAAAAGGCAAAGGCAAATTGTGTGAAAGTAGTAAAATCAGGCCATGGCATTCCAAAAATTGACAATAAAGCCATTGCCATCATTAGTATCACCAGATCATCGCCTAGCATGTGGATGTTGGCTGTCGATGGAATCACAAGGTCGGTGAAATTCTTGTCTTGTGTGGTTGCCTGGGTGCAGCGCAGCGTAACTGGCATAGTTGCTGCAGATGACATGGTGCTAAATCCTGTCAGGCCAGCGGGCAGCATTATTTTTATATAGCTTATGGCTTTGCGCATATTCGCATGTGATGCTACAAGATAGAGCGCGCTAATATACAGAGCAACCAAGGACAGGCTTAAAAAGAAGACCTTGCCGTATTGTTGAAACAAGTGCGCAAGCGCGTCGTCATAACTAAGCTTTAAGCAAAAACCAAACACATAAATTGGCAGCAGTGGGATGAAGATTTTACTTAGCAACATGCTTACCTTTACGCTTAACCAAATAGACGCATCTTTTAAGGTTGTTCGTAGTGTGTTTGTTTCGTTTAAAAAATTAAGGAAAATGCCGCAGCCAATGCCGATCAATAAGGCTTTTTCCGTACCAATTACATTGGGAAATCCAAATTTAAACGTAACATCTACCACTGATGCGAATTTTGTCGCAAAGTCTGGGCTAAGTGACACGCCTACAAAGGGTAGTACGGCTTTGCTGAAAAAATAGGACGTTGTCAGTGCAAGGCAGTTTGAAAAAGTCACGCCAGCAAAAATGAGTAAAAGTAGCTTAAATGAGCCGCGCTCAATGTTTACAAGTGCGCTCAAAATAAAGCTAAACACGATCAACGGCAATGCAAATAGCAAAACTTCGATAAAGCACGAACTAACGGTGTAGAAAAAACATACTGTGGTAAGGCTTAACCCTTTTGCAATAGTCATTGCCAGCACAATACTGAGAACAAGGTGCAAAAGTGGTTGCTTTAATAACTTTATAAAAGACACACATTATCCGATAATATAAATAGATGCTGTTCAGTATGCCTCAATTTTTTCATAATGGACATCAAAAATATTATGCTGATTAAAAAGCACAGAGTCTATATGCATCCTACCTAAACCATTGCAACAATCACCGCCGCCTTATAGGATGGTTCATAAGAAGTTATACATATCTTAAGTCACACCATATGCTTTGGCAAATTCCGATTCCTTCCTTTGCGCCAGCTCAACCTGAAATATTTTTAGCAATAACGATACTTGCGCTAACAATGATTGGTTTGTTTTCTGGGCACCATGCTTTTAATGCAACGTATGGTGCATCTATTGGTGCAATTGCCATCACACTTTTGCTGACATTAAAGATGACGTCCTCTCTAGGGCAGGCTGAGGCAGTCGGCATTACGTTTAATGGATTATTTATAAGTGACACCTTTAGCGTTTATACAAAAATATTTTTGCTGAGTGGCGTTGGGCTGATACTGCTTATGATAAGGTCGTCTCTTGTTCAGACTGGACTTGCACTTTTTGAATATCCAATACTCATTTTAACAAGCACGCTTGGTATGATGCTGATGATTTCGGCAAATGATTTGTTATCTGTGTTTGTCGCACTTGAGCTTATGAGCCTCAGCCTTTACATTTTAATTGCTCTTAAACGCCGAGACTTAGGCGCAAGCGAAGCAAGTCTTAAGTATTTTATTTTAGGTGCGCTTGCTACAGGTTTCTTTCTCTACGGTGCAAGTTGGGTTTATGGCTATTCAGGAACAACAAATTTTGAAGTATTAGAACGCTTTTTGTCTGCGCATAACACAGAAAAATTTCCTTATTTACTTGTTGGTGTGACGCTCATCATTGTGGGGATTGCATTTAAGGTTTCCGCGGCACCTTTTCATATGTGGGCACCTGATGTTTACCAGGGAACGCCAACGCCTGTCTTGGCATTCTTGGTTACTATGCCCAAGTTTGCGGCTTTTGCACTTATGCTACGACTCATAGCAGGGCCGTTTAGCACACTAATGCACCATGGATCTAAGATTTTCATGTTTCTTGCTATTACGTCAATGTTTGTTGGTGCTTTCGCGGCATTGACGCAGCAATCAATTCGCCGTTTTATCGCGTATAGTTCAATTGGGCAAGTAGGTTTTGCCCTGATTGGCCTTATTCTTGCAAATGAACCTGGCTATCGATCAACACTTTTGTTTCTTGTGTTCTACCTTATTACGATGATTGGATTTATGGGATGCTTGGTGCATTTATCGCGACGTGGTCATGAATTAAACACATTATCAGATTTAAATGGTTTGGGTCGGCATCATCCCATCGTTTCATTTTGTCTTGGTTTTTTCATCTTTTCACTTGCGGGTATTCCGCCAATGCCAGGGTTTCTGCCAAAACTTTGGATGATACAAACAGCTGTTCAGCATGAATATTACATAGTATCTGTCATAGCCGTGCTTTATAGCGTGATTGCTGCCGCTTATTATTTATTACTTATCAAAGCGATTTTTATTGATATATCTGCGGATGCCAATTCAACAGTTGCCGTGCTTAAAACATCATGTGCGGAAAGTTTGATTGTAACGTATGGATTAATAGTTCTGTTGTTAGTGTTAATGCTCTACCCTAACCCATTATTGACATGGACATCACAAGTAGCCTCTGCATTGATGTTTTTCTAAGGTTATTGATTCACGATGGCTATAAATTTATTATTATTGTCAGCCATTTGAATCCATATCGTTCAAAATCCCACGCACAAAGGCAATAGTAATATTGCGTTTTTGCTCAGCTGATAAGCGTTCTAGCAACCGAACCCAATGATCAATCGCCGTGTAGGATCGATCGATATGCTGTCCTAGATAAGTTAACACCTGATCATCCACAAATACACCGCAATCAATCAGGTTTTTTTTGAGTAGTGCTTGCACCATTGCATCATCGGGTAGGTTTAAGGTAAATGTTGAAAGTGTCGCCAGACGAGAAGATAAATCAGGCAGCGTGCCCCAATCCTGATGCGGCCTAGACATGGTCATTACGAATTGCGACCCGTTTTCTTTAGCATGGTTGAAAAAATGAAATAGCCATGGTTCTGGCGCATAATCAGCATCATCCAGCACAAAAAGGGATTCTTTGTATTCAAAGGGATGATTTGCCGCGCAGACTTGACCATTCAAAAAGCGCGCGTCAGGGTTCTTTTCTATAAAAGTTTGGCATAAATGTGTCTTGCCTGAGTGGGCTTCGCCCAAGATAAGCGCGCCCAATGTGTCAGACCACTTTGGCCAGGCGTCAAGCCACTTATAGGCTTCAGTATTGCATGTGCTGACCACGTAACTTTCACGTGTGTGGAGTGTCGTATTTGGAAAAGAAAACGCACGTTGTTTCAAAAGGAATCCCGAATGGTATGGCTCGTATATTAACTGTTATATAACCATACCTTCTGAGAGATTGTCATTCGTTAATTAAGTTAGCCTGCGGCTGTGCTGCATGTCCTGTTGGACCAATTACACTCAAATGTTATCCCTGCTGATGATAACTTGTTATTAATCTCCTTCAAAGTTTCGCTATCTGCTGCGCAATCCTTTGATTTAAGATCTTCACATGTTATTGTATTTGCATAGCGACATGTGCCGCCGCCCATCATTCCATCTTTATGCGTCCATACACAATTCACTCCGCTTAATGGACCAGAGTGCCTAAGGCTAGCTTGTCTACAATCTTTACCACTTGTATTGCTTTTGCATTGTTCGTCAAACCTTGCATCAGCCCCATCTTCTTTTTCTTTTTCTAACGCTGCTTTTATTTTAAGCTTTCTTTCTTCACCTGCAGCTTTGCCTGCTGCTTGACGAGCAGCTTTACTCTTCGCCTTAATTTGAAGCAGAATTTGTGTTACTTCTCTCTCTTTTCTTTCAAGTTCAGCTGACATTAACTCTAGACGTGCTGTTTCAGGAATTTTATCCCATTCAACTGACTCTGTATCTTTATCGCCCCAACTTGTATCTTCATTTTGAACGTCGCGAATCATGAAATCTTTATTGCGCTCAAAGATAGCTCTATTGCAAGTTTCTTCATCATTTTTTGCAACGCATAGCTCGTGGTATTTCTTTAGATTTATTGTAGAAACCATATTTCCCTGCACAAAACCACCTACCATTGTATGGCGTTTGTTGTTGTGAAAATTTGGATGGTTTGCATTTCCAATATTTGAACTTTCATCATATTCATATAAATCCGGGTAAAGATCGACAATTTCTTTTATATTGATTCGTTTAAAGAAATTAACGGTTTCTGTGTCATTTGTTGCTTGGCATGTCACAGCGCCAGAACGCTCGCCCGCAGGCCTGTCGTTATTAGGAAATAAAAACATACATTGACTGCCTTTGCCTTTATTGGCTTTGGACGCGTTGCATGTAACCATCTCGCGGTAAGCTGCGCATGAGGGCATGGAGTTAGGCTGAGTAGTGCTAGAACCAGCGTAACTATGGTTGATTAAACATAAGGTGCTAACAAGCGCACCTTTTACGATAAATTTAAAATACGAATCAATCATTCTAAGAACTCGAATTTATATGTACATAATTCATTTATAAAGGAGAGATATTAATAAAAAATAAAAAAAATCCCCGAATTGCGTTCGGGGATAGTAAGAAAATAAAGAGAAAAATCAAAATGGAACGTCGTCGTCTAATTCATCAAATTTCTGTGCTGGTTTAGCCGCAGCTTTTGGAGCATAGCCGCCACCTTGGCTTGCATCATCAAAGCCGCCGCCCATGTATTCAGCATCATTGCTGCCGCCTGATTTAGAATCAAGCAACGTTAACTCGCCGCGAAAACGGCCAATGACTACTTCTGTTGTGTAGCGTTCTTGCCCAGACTGATCGGTCCATTTGCGTGTCTGTAATTGTCCCTCAACGTAAATCTTTGATCCTTTACGCACGTATTTTTCAACGATATCTGCAATTTTATCATTCATGACAGAAATGCGGTGCCATTCGGTGCGATCACGCCGTTCGCCAGATGCTTTATCTTTCCATGATTCGCTCGTGGCAATTGAAAAGTTTGCAACTTTCGTTCCATCAGGCATGAAACGCATTTCAGGGTCTTTTCCTAAATTTCCTACGAGAATTACTTTATTAACTGAACCTGCCACAAAAACCTCCATTGACATGATATTATTTTTTATTTATCCCTCTCGTCCATTGATTGCTAGCATTAGCCACAATCAGTACGTGAATCGAGAAGAGAGCATACATTAGTTATGCCCCTTTTTGCTTGTCTTGTGAATCAAAATTTGCATAAGAATTTTAGCATAGACGCATTATTAACCCTGATGATGAATCACGAAATAAATAGAATTTTTTTCTATTTTTGCATAACCCCTGGGATTTTTTTTATTGGAAAGGCATGCTTTCTGCATGGGCCGTTGCTCGTGCTGTCGTTAATGCAACTTTTAACCGTCTGCTGTAATTTGCGACTGGTGCACCACTGTAAACCGTTTTTGTTGCCTCAATTGCAATTAAACCGCTAAATTTAGGCATCATTAACGGACCTACCTTTTCAAATACCGTTTGCGCACTAATGCTAAGGTTTGAATTAAATGGGGGGGTATAGAGTGTTCGCAAAAATTGTGTTGGTGTAAATGATGTTGCTCGCAAGATGCGAGAAAGCTGCGTCATTGTATACGGTTGTCCGCGCCCAAGAGGTGTTGAATCTACGCGCGACCAAAGTCCACGTCGGTTTGGTGTAATGATTAACAGCTTCCCTTCTGCTGATAACACACGCCAGCATTCTTCTAAGAAAGCAGTTGGATTGTGGCTGATCTCAAGCCCGTGAATGACAAGCAATCGGTCAATGCAACGATCGGGTAATGGAAATAAATCTTCCTCGACCAGAGCTGTTCGAGGGCGCATCTTCGGCCATCCGATAACCCCCATATGAGCCGGCATAAAGGCAAGTTGTCCGCTATTTTCAGTTAAGTAAGGAAGCGTGTAGCCATATGCGAGTGCAATATCACTATTTTTTTGTGAGGAAAATTGAGGCGCACTTAAGGTTGGCCAAATCTTTTTTAATAAAGCATCAATATTTGATTGAACGACATCACCAAGTGGAGTTGTATAGAAATCGCGAAAGTTGGTAACGTCCATGATATGGTGTACTTTATGTGATTTTCATAAATTGTACGAGATTAGGATTGAAAAGGCGAGAGAGTTATTTTATAAAAAACTATACATGATAATTAAATTATGTTATTTATTATTTAAATAAAAGAAGATCTGAATAAAAATGTATTTAATTTTATTGTTGTTAATATCTGCTGTTTTGAATGCAAGTCATGCCATGGCGCCTGATGGTATTCATAAGCATGACGATTATGTGGAATTATCATTTGATTCACCCGAATTTGACGCAGCATGCGCTGTTGTTGATTCAAAGGTTGGCGTATCTATGACTGGTGTTTTAATATCGCCGGATATTGTTGTAACGGCAGCGCATGGTGTTGAGGCTATTTTTAGAAAGTTGAAACCGACGCAAACTGAACATGGGATTATGACGATTCCAATTCAATCAATAAGGGTATATTTCAGAGGCAGAAATCAAACCATAATGGCTGAAGCCACGCACGTCTTGCTTGACCCACGTTATTTCCAAGAAGGAAACACGAGAGAGGGAAAATTTGATTTTGCTTTTTTAAAGCTGTCGAACCCTCTGAGAGGGATAACGCCAGCCGAGCTTTTTTACAAAGAAACAATCCCAAGTAATGCACTGATGACTGTTGTTACTTATGGTGTTTCTGATATAAAGAACGGAGTGTTTAGTTGGTTCGGTTCACATCAACCAACACGTCGGGCTTTTCGTTTGTATGAACGAGATACTTACTTTGGTAAGGCGGATGACGAAGAGGTGCTGAAATCATCACGTTATTTGCAAGAAAGTTCTGTGTATTTCAAGCCATTAAAGAGAAACACAAAACCTGAAGAAACAGATTCAGAAGAGATTGTAAGGTCTTACGAGGCAACGCAAAATTGGGTGGCTGATGGCAAGAAACCGTACGCACTTGGGTTGCCTGGCACGAGTGGTTCCCCTGTGTTTATTCGGTTAACCAAGAATGGCAAGACAAAAGATTACTTGTTTGCTTTAGTGAGTAGTTACGCTCATTTGACAGGGCAGTTCCACAAAAGAGGTGCCTACGAAATGGATCACATCTTAGCAAATCAAAAGCAGTCTTTAGGCGGGTATCAAACAATTTATTCATTATTTTATCGCCACAAAACGGATGAGCCCGCGCCGAAGCATCACGCTACATATACACAAGATCCTATTTTGCGATTTTTATTGAAAGCGATTAATAAAGAAAGTAACCACTTAGGAATGAATATTGAAAAAGAACGGGCTCAATCAAAGGGCGGTCTGCTGTCAACGTTAGGAAAACTATTAAATATTTCTTAACACATTGCTTGATACAATTATAATTATTCATGCAAGAATTAATTTAATGAAGATTTTGAGTTTTCTTTCTCGTGCAACGATCATCTTGTTTCTGAAAATTTGTTTTGCAACAAGTTTGACTGTTAGTTTTTGTGAGCCTGTTTTTGCCCTTAAGCTAGCTAAGAAAAAAAAATCTAAAAAGAAGAAATCTAAGAAAAAAAAATCTAAAAAGAAAAAGATGACTAAGAAGAAATCTAAAAAGAAAAAGGCTAAAAAGAAGAAGGCTAAAAAGAAAAAGGCGGCTAAGAAAAAAGCCGAGAAAAAGGTTGAGCCAAAACCTGCTCCAAAACCTGTTCCAATACCAGCATTAACTAAATTTGAAACAGAAACTACCTATTGGTGTGGCAGTGTTCATTGTGATAAAGCCCAAGATGATAGCGACGCAGCGTGTTTGTTATCACCCGGGGATAAACCGATGCAGTGCGTTTATGGAAATATTAATGTCAATCTAAAAGATGAATCGATAAAAAAGTTAAGACTAAGCCCGGAAACTGATAGCGGTATGGAGATATGCCTATATGAATTGCGTGCACTTTGTGGCGGTTATAGAGCGTCATTCAATAATGATAAAGATATAGTCAGCGCTGAGTGTGAAAAAGACGATAAGATGTATAAATGCCAGCCTGCGTTTGAGAATGTACCAAAAGCGTTGGTTTCCCCTCCTGCGTTAGCTGCTCCCCCTGTGGCAGCGCCTCCGCCCGCCGCAGGAGTTTCCCCTGTGCCTCGAGGTTAGATTGTAGCTAAAATCTGACCACTTGAAACCAATAGAGTATCTGTATAGTGTTAGCGTATAGCTATTCGTATTCAAATGCATCATGACATATAACGATCAATCCTTTTGGCTTATTAAATCCGAACCATCCACATGGTCATGGGCTGATCAAGTCGCCAAGGGAATTGAACCCTGGGAAGGCGTACGTAATTACCAAGCACGTAATAACCTTAAAGCTATGAAAATAGGGGATTTGTGCTTTTTTTATCATTCAGTAAAAGAACGATCGATTAAGGGTATTGTGGAGGTTGTAAGCGATTATCGTCTCGACCCCACAGATCATGACGGTGTGTTTGGATTAGTAGATGTTAAAGCGGTGCGACCTTTAAAAAAGTCGATTTGCTTAGATCAAATCAAGTTGGTGCCAGCACTGCAGGAGATGGCATTGCTTAAGCAATCACGATTGTCAGTTCAGCCGATTACGGCGGAAGAGTGGGCTGTGATACTTCATCTTTCGGGGGAATAGTTATTAAAATTTATATTAAATTAATTTATTTTATTCTTACAGAAACAGTTGATAATCCATCTTATAAGAATCCATATTGGTGTATTTACAATAAATTTACTGAATTCAATTGACTCTGTTTTTAATATCCATTAGCATGCAAGTGAATTTAATATTTAGTTTAAATTAGACCCAAAAAATGACATATGTTGTAACTGAAAGTTGTATCCGCTGTAAATACCAAGATTGTATTGAGGTGTGTCCAGTAGATTGTTTTTATGAAGGTGAAAATATGTTGGTCATTGATCCTGACCAATGTATTGACTGCGGTGTATGTGAAATAGAATGCCCAGCTGAAGCTATTATTGCAGATACTGTTCCGGGTGCAGAAAAGTGGGTTGAGCTCAATCGAACATATGCGAATATATGGCCGAATATTACTCGAAAGGGTGCTGCACCAGCGGATGCAGATAGTTGGCTGAAGGTGGAAGGCAAGTTTGATAATCATTTTAGCGAGAAATCAGGAAAATAATTAATTCTTCCCCTTGATTTTTTCTAAATCATTCTTATATCAAGGAAAGGCAGTATATTAACCCTTATGAGTAATAGAAAAGAAATGACTGAAGCTCTATTTAATGTTGGTGATTACGTTGTTTATCCTGCGCATGGCGTTGGTAGACTATTAGCAATTGAAACCCATGATATCGCAGGCCATAAAGTTGAGCTGTTTGTTATCACCTTTGATAAAGATCGCATGACATTGCGATTGCCTATCCAAAAGGCAAAGAATGCGGGGCTGCGCCCAATTAGTTCAAAAGATGAATTCGAAACTGTTTTGCAAATTTTGACGGTTAAGTCAAAACCACGTCGTTTGATGTGGAGCCGTCGTGCTCAAGAATATGAAAACAAAATTAATTCAGGTAATCCGGTATCGATTGCGGAAGTGGTTCGTGATTTATTTCGCAATCATTCAGATACAGATCAATCGTACAGTGAACGCCAAATTTACCAAGCGGCTATTGATCGTTTGGCGCGTGAGCTGGCTGCGATTGAAACCATTGGCGAGAATGATGCGATTTCCAAAATGGAAACAATTATGCGCGCTGCGTAGAGCGGTGCTGTGCGTTTTTAATTCCACTAGCAGTTTTGTCATCTCCGCCTAGGCGGGGATCAAGGCTGTTTTTATTTTTCTCTGGATTCCTGCCTGCGCTGGGATGGCAGTGAGTCGGCATGGAGCGCTACTAATCGTGTCTGAAATAAAAAAATCAAAAACAAAAAATAATATCAACGGCTGGCTTGTTATCGATAAGCCACTTGGTTTGACGTCAACCAAAGTCGGTAGTCAGCTAAAACGTTTGTTGCGTCCGCAGAAAATTGGTCACATTGGTACGCTTGACCCGCTCGCTTCTGGGGTACTGACTTTTGCTCTAGGTGAGGCCACAAAGTTAATACCCTATTGGAACATCACGGCAAAACAATACACATTCCATATAACTTTTGGTGAACGTCGTTCAACTGATGATGCTGAAGGCGATGTTATCGAGCGATCAACTGTTCTGCCTACTGCTGCGCGTATTGATCTGTTTTTAAGCCAATTTATGGGCAGCATTGACCAAGTGCCGCCAAACTATTCAGCGATTCAGGTCGATGGCAAGCGTTCTTATGATCGTGCGCGCAAAGGTGAGGAATTTACTTTGCCATCACGTAATGTCCGCATTGATGATCTGCGTATCACGCGGCAAATTTCTGAAGATACTTTTGCATTCGATGTCACCTGTGGCACAGGAACATATGTACGATCGCTAGCGCGTGACATAGCCGAAATTTGCGGTACTGTTGGCTACGTTAGTTATTTGCGGCGCACGAAAGATGGTTGTTTTGCAATTAAAGATGCCGTGCAGTTAGATGCGTTGTTGAATAAAGCTAGTGATACGATTTTAGTAGAAGAAAGTGGTAAAATCAGGCATAATCACTCTGGTATTTTCCCTTTAAGTTCTGTTCTGGACGACATCCCGGCTGTAACGGTTGGGGAAGATGATTTAAAACGGCTTTACTTAGGTCAAGCAATTCCAGTTGATTCGATTTCAGATCTAATTTCTGGAGTTGTGCAAATTCAAGGGGCATTCGGGCTTTGTGCCATGGGGCTTATTGAAGATGGTCAGTTAAAGCCAAAACGTTTATTACATTTAGGAGAACATGATGTCGATTACTATTGAACGCAAAGCAGAAATTGTTGCTGAATTTGGAAAGACTCCACATGATACTGGGTCAACTGAAGTCCAAATCGCTATTATTACAGAGCGCATTACAAATTTATCAGGTCACATGAAGACACATGCAAAAGATTTGCACTCACGTCGTGGGTTGTTGATGTTGGTTGGCCAACGTCGTCGTTTGTTGGATTATATTAAAGATCGCAATTTGGCTGGTTATCAGGCATTGATCAAGCGTTTGGGTATCCGTCGCTAGTTAACTTCATTAACGATCGATTGCTGCAGTTTTTTCTGTACGCTTCTTTTTTGCTGTATTCCCCGGGCTTGACCCGGGGATCTGATTTTCACTGCTTTTTCGTTATCACGAGGAGCCCATGAGCGACGTGGTGATCTAGACTGTTTTGGATTGTCATGCTTTTTTAAAGCTCAAATCCTCGCCGAGGCTTAGAACTAGTGCAGCGCGATGACGGAAAAAAACAAATCCCATGACCAAACTTACGTTTTTTGTAACAACCACTACCTGCTATGCCGCTATTGAAACAGCGCACTGTACCATTCAAGATTCCTATACACTTGGCACTGAATCACAAAGTGCTGCACTTATTCCATTTATAAAAAGTCTTTGGGATCGCGCTGACAATCCTTCCCCCACAACACTTATTGCGCCAAAAGGCCCAGGTAGTTTTACAAGTCTTCGTGTAACATTGGCGACTGCGCAAGGATTAAGTATCACATTTCCAACAGCGACATGTTATGCACCAACATTTTTTGACGTGCTGCTCTATGGACGTCCTGAGCAAAGCTATGCGGTTATTGATTCAAAACGCGGTGATTATTTTGTAAAAACAAAATTGGGTGAGCCACTTATTCTGACGCTAGAGGCGTTCGAGGAGTTTCAAAAAGAGCATTCTAATTGGGAAGTGCTGGTTGAACCTGATTTGTTCGACCATAATTTTATAATCCAAAGCGGTGTAAAGACTATTTCATACAATCCAATAGACCTGCTTGGCGCATTGCTGGCTGTTGATACATATGGGCAGCCAACCGCATTTGAGCCGTATTATTTGTTCGAGCCAATATTTAAAAAGTCTGAGAAGACATTGTTCTGAGATTTTAAATTTCTCATTTTAATCATTCATTAACTAATCCTTGTTACTTTGGTCCTATGAATAATACGATTGGAGAAGTTTATGATTTTTAATAAATATGTTATTGCACTTGGTGTTGCGCTTAGTTTTGTTGTGGCGTCATTGAATGCTGCAGAATGCCCGGCAGATACACCTAAATCTATTAATGCGGTTGATAAACGTTGCAAAAAGCTTTGGGACGATTACAACGCTTTGTCAGACGAAGAAAAGGCAGATGAGGCCGAAAATTCGAAGAATACAAAAATAACAACTGAGTTTGCTGAAAAATGCGACACGAGTAAGCGTATTCCAGGTGCCTTTCCAAAGTGTTCTGCGTTAACAGCTGCGCAATGTATAAGCGAGCCGGCAAAATGCGCATTGGTTGGCAGTAAGTGCACAACACTTACACTTGCTCAGCAAGAAAAGAATGAAGCACCTTGCGCTGCAAGCACTGGCGCACAAGGTGAATATTGCAAGGTGTTTAAAAAAACAGAATCATTTGCTCAATGTTTATGTAGCAAAAGAGGGACTGGCTGCATCTTTGATTGTAGTAAAATGACTTCTGAATCAGCATGTGCAACTGAACCAACTGCGTGTAGGTGGAATGGCAGTGAATGCGAGCGAGCTGGCTAATTTAATGTTTCACCATAGCGAGCCTATACATTCTTAGGTTTGCTATGGTGAAATAAATTATCAACTTTAAATCTTACGTGCAATTTCCCACATGTTTGTAATACGCACGTTGTCCCCTAAAATCTCATCTGCTTTTTCGCGTGGACAACGATCGCGCACATAGACTTGGAATCTTAGCTGGATAAACTCCCAAACATCTTCAGCTGTCTTTGATGATAATTCAATACCTTGTGTTTTATATCCAGCAATCGCTTTGTTAATTGCTTCAAGTAAATCAATATCATCATGCTCAGCTTCAACAATTAAACGAATAATCCCAAGCGCGGTACGGCGAATTGCAAGCGGATCTTTTGACCCTGTTGGTTTAATGCCGGACCCTAAGAAGCCGACAAGCGTATCCATTTTATCAATCAGCGCAAGCGTGCGGCTAACGAACTTGGTTGGTGTTTTTTTGCTGGGGCCAAGGGGTTGGTAGTATTCTTCAAGTGCCAACGCAACATCAGCATTTTCACCTTGTAGGGTTGCGTAGATACGCCCCATGATGCCTTGCAATTCTGGGAATTCGCCAACCATGTGTGTAACCAAATCACTTTTGCAAAGATGTACTGCCCGCTTAATGGTGGCATCGGGTGCAACTGATTCAAGCCGACGCACTTTATCTCCGACTGAACCTAATTTTTCATGAAACACAATTGAATCAAGTTTTTTTACTAGATCATTCAACGGCACTGCACGATCCGTATCATAAAAGAAGGCGGCGTCACTAAGACGCGCGCGAAGAACACGTTCTAATCCATCCATCATCAAGCGATTATCAGTTCGGGTTGGCACGTTTGTCAGCACGCCAAAATAAGGGGCGATAGTGCCATCATGTGTAAGTAGTGTGAAATACTTTTGATGTACACGCATTGATGTAGATAGAACCTCTGCTGGTAAGTGCGTGAATGCTGCATCAATTTCACCTAAATGGGCATAGGGAAAATCAACAAGGCCAGTGACTTCATCGAGTAAACTTTCGTCAGGTTGAATGGTTAGATTTTTGGCAGCAGCCGCATTTGTCATTGCATTCAAAACGGCGGTGCGGCGTTCGGCAAAGTCAATAATTATCTGTGTAGCGAGCAGCTGTTCCGCATAATGGTTTAAGCCTTTTACTTGAATCGCCTCAGGTTTTAAGAAACGGTGTCCAAACGTTGTATTGCCTGTTGTTAAATCAAGCCCTTTGACTGGAAATGCAATTGCTTTATCGTCAAGCATTACTGTGATTGCACGAATGGGGCGGATCCAAGAACGCGTGAAATCATTCGTTGCAGGGTTATGCCAGCGCATAGACTTTGGCCATGGCATTTGGTCAAGCAGACCATGTAATACATGAGGTATCATTTCATTAACAGGACGTGCAGCCGATACGATGTTCGCGTAATAATAGTCACCGCGAGCCTCAAGTTGATCAGTCGTCATGCCGGTTGATTTTAAAAATCCTGCCAGTGCTGCTTCGGGTGCGTTAATGCGTGGACCGCGGCGCTCTTCTGTTAAGGATTGGGTCGTTTTGGGGAGGCCTTTTGCGAAAATTGCTAGACGTTGTGGTGCAATGTGGCTACCCACTTCGGTGAACGTAAGGCCTTGCTCGCTTAGCAATTTTGATAAGGTTTCTTTGCTATTATCAAGTGCCGCGCGTTGCATACGTGCGGGAATTTCTTCGCTGTAGATTTCGATCAGTAGATCCATGATTTTTTCACTTTTTGTTTCGTTGAGTTTAGATGTTCGTCATTATCGCTTTTTTAGTTTTCCTCCGACTTGATCGGAGGATCCACGGGCCCTCTGGTCACGCCAGAGGGAAACTGCGGGGGCGACGGTGGGGCAATTAATTAGCTATCCACGCCTGGCAACATTTTTGCGCCAATGCCCGCACTCGGCTAATATACCCTGCACGTTCAGTCACTGAAATCACGCCGCGCGCATCAAGTAAGTTAAACGTATGGTTCGCCTTTACGCATTGTTCATACGCTGGCAATACAAGATTCCGCGCCAATAATTTATCGCATTCCAATTCATGCCCATGAAAGTTATGAAACAAGCCATCCGTCGACGCGACTTCAAAGTTGTAGGCAGAAAACTCACGTTCTGCGCGCAGGAATACATCACGATACGTTAGCTTGCCTTCACCCTCTAGCCCATTCCAATTTAGGTCAAAGTGATTGTCCACACCTTGCACAAACGTTGCGACGCGCTCTAAGCCATACGTGATTTCCACCGGAACCGGGTTGCATTCAATGCCGCCCACTTGCTGAAAATACGTATATTGCGTGATTTCCATACCGTCACACCAGACTTCCCAGCCAAGACCTGCAGCGCCAAGCGATGGGTTTTCCCAGTCATCTTCGACAAAGCGAATGTCATGATCCGCAAGATTTAGCCCGATGGCCTCTAAGCTTTTAAGGTATAGCTGTTGGGGATCTGCAGGGGATGGTTTTAGGATCACCTGAAATTGATAATACTGCTGCGTGCGGTTTGGATTTTCGCCATAGCGACCATCATTGGGGCGGCGGCATGGCTGCACAAATGCGGCATTCCATGTGTCAGGGCCAAGTGCACGAAGTGTCGTTGCTGGGTGCGATGTGCCGGCGCCAACCTCAGTGTCATAAGGTTGCAAAATCACACAGCCTTGGGATGCCCAAAAGCGCTGCAGGTCAAAGATAATGTCTTGAAAGGATTTCATAAATACACGTGTTGTTTGTTTTGAAGCGATGATATCATGATGGTGTGAAAAATGGTAGCTGTCCAGCAATGAAGATGCTTAATCGATTGAAAATAATATAAATATAATAGAATGATTTCTTTATTAAGTTTAAATAAGTATTGACTATTCTTTCTTGTGTTGGTAAAAGTGAGTTTGAAATCAATATAGATGGTATTTAAAAATGAAAAATAAATTATTTAATGTAAGTGTATTGGCACTTTTATTGTCGGCGTCGGTAACGTCGACATCGATTGTTGCTATGGATGGAGACGGTTTTGAATCTGCTTTACGTGCAAGATTAAAAAATAAGGCTGCAGCAAAGAAAATATCCGCTCCAGCTGCAGCTGCTCCATCCTCAACAAATGCATTACTGCCAACTCAGTTTTCTGGGGCTGAAGATAAGTCAGCAAGGGAGAGCTTCTGCATTTGGGATGATCCGCAATATAAAGGAGCAGATGCGCTTAATCTTATTTTTTCTGTTTTGCGTGATAATATGCCGTTATTTGATGCGCGTAATTTGGAACATTTACCAAGGATTCAATCTGATATAAGGGCTCTTTTGGAAAATCCTACATTATCTGTTAGCGAATATAAAAAAAGATTAATAGGTTTTTACTTTTTTCACATGTTTTTAAAAGAGAATGCTGGGCATGCAGTGATTTATGGTGTTGCGTCTGCTTTCGCTAATCGGCCTAACTATTTAATGCACCATATTCCCGTACAGCAAATGGATCATTATATTATTTCTACAATTTTAAGCAAAAAACCAATTTCAAATGGTTTGGTAATACGAGGAAGTAACCGAGATAAAGGGCAATTGATTTCTGGTCTTCAGCTCGACTCGATCACAAGAGTAGAGTTTAATTATTATGCTGAAAATGTTGATGGAAAAAAGTATTATCGATTGTATTTATCTACAAATAATAAATATATATCTTTGGATTTATTAGATAGCAACCCATTTTTTAAGGGGTATAATTTAACTGATATCATGGCGCATGCGCCTTGTGATAAAGAAACTCCTCAAAATGATATTAAGTGGGAGTGGACTGGTTTTATTCTTAAGAAAGATGGCAGTCTTCTTGAAGATGATGGGATTGTTTTGATGGGCGGCATTGGGGAAGCAGGGCAAGATACGTTGCAAGCTTTTCATTATGGATTAAGTCCTTATGTGGGCCAGCATCGTTTTAAGGCTGTTACCTCTGCTCGAATAAAAAATCAGCTGCATACGTCACCCTATTTAAATTTGCTGATCGATTTAGCAGGCGGCTTTGATAAGATCAAACGAGAGCGGTTAGCTTTTATACCCCACCCACTTGTTGATACAGCAGAGCCAACTGTTTCTCAAGTGACGTTTTTGCTTCCTTATCTGTATGAAATTCAGCAAGAAATGCTTTTAATAGAAGACGCAAATCATGAGGAGTTAGATGCAGCAATTGACTATGCAGAAAATATTATTGTTGAAGCTGAGTTGGCAAAAAAGGGCATAACAAAGGAAGTATTTGATCAACAAGTGCAAGAAGAAGTAATAAAAGAAATTCAAGAAGGTTCGCCTAAAATCATCGAGGAAATTGATCGCATAGCAACTGATCTTGACCCAAGTTATGCAAGACCTAAGGGGAAACAAAAGTGGAAAGAAAAACATAAAGCAACAAGAACTGCTTCTATTGCGAAATTTAAAAGTGAGAAAGCAACGATTAAAATGCAAGAGCGAACTAAGGCGATTTGCACACGTTATTTGGAAGACGTTAACAAGCCTCGTTATAGCATGTCTGAAACAAAAAGAATTCGAGATGCACTGCTAAATGATCTTCAATCAAAAGGTATTGTTAGGGTGACAGGTAAAGAAACGCAACGTGGTTCGCACGCTGCTATTGAAGTAAGTGCCAATGATCGTGCAACAAAACTAGGGCCTGTGGAACGTAGCCAAAAAGAAGGATTTGGGCAAAAGGCTCTTAAAAGAATAATAAATGGGTGGATGGAAGAGGTGTCTGCCCTATTTGATGAGAGTAGCGCAAAAAAATAGAATTTCATAATTTCTTGCAACAGGCTCGCTAACATGGCACCATCGGCTCTAGAAAATTTTATAAAATGATAAAGTAAAAACACATGTATTTATACGGACTCCACTCGTGCATAGCTGCGCTCAAAAACCCTGATCGGGTTGTTGAAAAGATATATATAACCGACAAAAAGCTACTCGATCGATTGCCCCCGGCCCCAACAGGTGGTGCACGTAAAAATGTTGAGCTGACATCTAAAGAAAAACTTGCCACGATGTTGCCAAAAGAGGCTGTGCATCAAGGAATTGTGTTACAAGTGAAAAACTTAGAGCCGCTTGATTTATCAGATGTGTTGCATAGTGATGCGCCTAATCAGATTTTGGTGATTCTTGATCAGGTGAGTGACCCGCATAACATCGGTGCAATTCTCAGAACCTCTGCTGTGTTTGGCGCGAAAGCGTTGATTCTGACGGATCGTCATGCCCCAAAGGAAACGCCAACATTAGCGAAATCTGCTTCTGGTGCACTTGAACATGTTCCCTTGTGTTTCGTGAAAAATTTAGCACATGCCCTTAAAGACATTAAAGAGGCTGGCTTTTGGTGTGTTGCCTTTGCTGAAGAAGCCACGCAAACATTAAGCCAAATTGATCTTAAAGGTAAAATTGCGCTTGTTCTTGGTGCCGAGGGTGATGGTCTTAGGCGATTAACGTCGGAAAATTGTGATTTTTATGTTAAACTACAATCAGCATCAACTTTTTCAACGTTGAATGTATCGAATGCGGCGGCGATTGCCCTCTACGAGACGTTTCAACAACAAAGTGCTTGCTCTTAATTTGCCGTCTCGCGCAAGTGGGTATCTGGTCTTCTTTTGTCTTCCTCGTGCTTGACACAAGGGCCTGGATTCCCGAATCAAGTCTGGGGATGACACGGCAGAGGCAAACTGGATTCCCGTCTTCACGGGAATGACAAATGGTCATGGAAAAGCATAATAATACTTAAGGAAAAACAGTGACTAATACACTTCACGCAAAACTAATCCCGACAAAAAATGATTTCTGGTTCCTGCCACTTGGTGGTTCCAATGAAATTGGTATGAACCTTAATTTATTTGGCTACAACAATCAATGGCTTATCGTTGATCTTGGTATTACGTTTCATGATCGTCTAGGTGTTGATGTAATTACACCTGATCCAAGCTTTTTAATTCAACATAAAGATCATATTGCGGGTCTTGTGCTAACACATGCGCACGAAGACCATGTCGGTGCGGTGCCTTATTTGTGGCCTTATTTGCGTTGTCCAATTTATGCAACACCTTTTACTATGCGAATTGTACGCCAAAAGATCGCCGATAAACCGTGGAAGAACGAAGTAGAGCTGATAGAAATTCCATTGTCAGGCGCGTTCAAAGTAGGTGGCTTTGACATTGAGTATGTTACTTTGACGCACTCGATTTTAGAACCAAATGCGCTAAAAATCGAAACGCCGCATGGCGTTGTATTGCACTCAGGTGATTGGAAAATTGATCCAGATCCTATGATTGGTGAGGCAACTGATATTGCACGCCTTAAGGAAATTGGCGATAAAGGTGTGCTCGCACTTATTTGTGATTCGACAAATGTGTTTAACCATGGTGTGGCTGGATCCGAAAAAGATGTTCGTGAAGAACTGCTGAAATTGATGGGGACATTCCCTGAAAACCGTGTGACTGTTGCCTGTTTTGCATCAAATGTAGCGCGTCTTGAAACAGTTGCAAAGGTCGCTGCGGCGCATGGACGTCAAGTTGCTTTGGTTGGACGGTCATTACACCGAATGGTGGCTGCCGCAAAGGATACTGGTTACTTAAAAGATCTTGCGTCATTTATATCAGATGTTGATGCGATGAGATTGCCTGATCATAAGGTGTGTTTTATTGCAACTGGATCACAAGGCGAAGCACGTGCAGCACTTGCGCGCATTGCGGGCGACCAACATCCTGTTGTTAAATTTGCAGAGAATGATATTGTTTTGTTTTCATCGCGGATGATTCCGGGAAATGAAAAGAATATTTCAGCATTACAAAATCGCCTGATCCACAATGGTGTTCGAATAGTTACATCCTCTGAAGAAGATATTCATGTGTCAGGGCATCCTGCCCGGGATGAGCTGCGTCAGATGTATGAATGGGTGCGCCCAGATGTTCTTATTCCTGTGCATGGCGAAGCACGGCACTTGGATGAACATGCTCGTTTTGCGCTTGAGTGCGGGGTAGAGACAGCTGTTGTGCCTGAAAATGGATCGCTTATAAGACTTAAAAAAGGTGACACTTGCGAGATTGATCTAATACCAACAGGGCGTTGGGTGTTCGATGGTAATCGTATGATTGACATGAAAAGTGTTGTGTTGCGTGATCGTCAGAAGTTGTCGACCGAAGGTTTGGTTGTGGCGACTGTGGTTATCGACAATGTTGGTCAGATTTTGCAGACGCCGCAGCTAACGTTTAAAGGGTTGTGTGATTCCGATGCAGAAACAGAAGCGCTCTCGCGTGAGATTTATCTGTCGCTACGTGAAACACTTGTGCGTGGTTATAAATCAAATGATGACCGTCTTGAAACGTTGAAAGCTGTTATCCGCAAGGCCGCACATCGTTATTTGATGAAAAAACCTGTTGTAGATGTACACATTATTATGGCTGAGATGTAATCTAAGCAGGGCATCTGCAGCCTGATTGCGGCGGCGTGCCCGAGGGAAGGCAGTGGTAGGTATGATTGTAATCACAACCACTGTCTTTTAAAAGCCGCCTTATTTTCCCATCTTAGGAAGTGTGAACACAAAATCACTCCCACCTTCAGGAACTGACTGCACATATATTTCCCCATGATGATCATGCATAATTCTCTGGCATGTAGCCAAGCCAATGCCAGATCCTTCATATTTACTCTTGCTGTGTAAACGTTTAAACATATCAAATATGTTTTTATGGAATTCTGGTAGTATTCCTATGCCATTGTCACGTACGTGAAATTCCCATAGGTTGTCACGTTCAATGGCAAATATATCGATGACAAGTGGTTTTGGAGAGCGAAACTTGATTGCATTACTAATTAGGTTTGTAAAGAGTTGATTGATTTGGCTTTTCTTTCCTAAAATTACAGGCAAAGTGTCGACATTTAGCTGGGCATCTATTTCGCTGAGCTGATAATTTAAAGATTCTTTGATTTCAAGAACAATGTGCTTTACATCTAGGTGGGCTTTTTCATTTTCTGTAGAATTGATGGTTTCAGAATATGATAAGATGTCTTTAATCAACGTGCTCATGCGATCTAGACCTTTGAGTGTATGACGTACATAGAGTAACGATTCTTCGTCAAATTTTTCTGAATTACGGCTAAATAACAATTGAATAAAATTTGCTATGCTGCGGAGTGGTTCTTTTAAGTCATGTGAGCAAACATGCGCGAATCGATCAAGCGCTTGGTTTGAACGACTTAAATTTTCAACAACATTCTTTATGTTTTTCTCAGATTCTATTCTTTCTGTGACTATATTAGAATAAATAATAATACCCCCTATTGTGCCATCTAAGGTATACCAAGGATGAAGACAACCTTCTATCCAGATTGGTTTATCTAAAATATGAGTAGCCAGATTTGCTTCACACTTTATGGATTCACCTTGCAATGTTCTTTTGTGCCGTTCAATCCAGTCTTTTGGTGTGTTAGGGTAAATGTCATAGTGGGACTTTCCAATCAAATCCGATGCCTCACCCTGCTGAAATGCTTTGCACCAGGCATCGCTTGCAAATTTATAGCACATATTTGTGTCAAACATGGCGACTGGCGCAGGTACTTGCTTTATAAAAAAGGATACAATATTATCCAATTCACTGCTGTTCTCCTTTAGTCTTTTAATGCTAATAATGTGAGCTGATGCGTCAATCAAAGGTTCTAGGAAATCTAAAAGACTGCTATCAAAGGGTTCATCTCGTTCAATGATAAGCAAGCTTTGCTGTGAAAAGGGCAAATCAAAGTAAATGCCAAGTTGTGATGCCTCCTTTTCCTTTCCATTCTGAATAATATTCTTTTTATTACGTAAAAGTGAATCTACTAAATTATGTTGTTTGACAGATAATGTGGTGTTATCAATTGTGCATCCATTTAAATCGTATAAGACTATATCACCTATATTGAGCTCGTGCGCATTAGCAATTGAGGAGAACATGAAAGTAGTGTTGGCAGAATATGTGAGTTTCATGAAAGATTGTGCTATTTCCATGCAAATATCATGAAGTGAACAGTTGTCTTTGATATATTCTTTTATGCGATTAATTGTGGAAAATAAAAGCTTTGTTTGCTGAATTCTGTTTTCGTTTTCCTTAGCGTGAGTGATATCTGTGCACATTCCGGTCACGTGCAATGGGTTGCCATTAATGTCAAATGCAGTAACTTTTCCATGACAGTTAAACCAGCGCCATGTTCCATCACGGCACAATTTTCGATTTTCTAAAACAATATGCGGTGTTTTCTTTTCTATAACTGACTTTACAGCATTTTTAACAAGAGGAATGTCATCAGGATGTGTTAATTCCAAAAAGGCAGAATATTTTTGAATTTTATCGTTATTTTTAAATGCTAATGTTTTTAATAAATAAGGGCATATTGTAATCTTATCACTTAATATGTCCCAATTGATAAAGCCAAAAGGCGAGATCTCTTCATTGATTAACAAATCTCTTTTGTTGTGGTTTTTTTCCATTCATACGTTTTCCATTGATATTAAAGATAAATTAAACAATTGTTTTTGGTAGAGTAACCACAAAATCGCTGCCGCCTTCAGGAACTGACTTGACATAAATTTTTCCAAAATGTTCATGTGCAATTTTCTGACAAATAGCCAAGCCAATGCCAGATCCTTCATATTCGCTCTTTCCATGGAGACGTTTAAACATCGTAAAAATACTTTTGTGACATTCTTGGCTTATTCCAATTCCATTATCTTTTGTATGAATCTCCCAAAAGAGACTCTTCTCGACTGCAAATATATCAATAATTAACGGTTTATCAGAATGAAATTTAATAGCATTTTCAACAAGATTGGTGAAAAGTTGATCAATTTGCGTTGGTTCTCCCAAAACTGTTGGTAATTCATCTACATTTAAACATGCATCTATTTTGGAAAGTTTGTAATTGAGTGTTTCTTTAATGTCGTGGAGTGTGCGATTTAGATCCAGTGGAATTTTTGTTGATGTTGTTTGGCTCGCAATTTTTGAATAGAGAAGAATGTCTTTAATAAGAGAATTCATGCGATCAATTCCCTTTAGCGTGTGCCGCATATAAATCAAAGACTCTTCATCAAAATGCTCACTGTTTCGTGCAAATAAAAGTTGAATGAAATTTGAAATGCTGCGTAGAGGCTCTTTTAAGTCATGCGAGCAAACATGGGCAAATCTCTCAAGGGCTTGGTTTGATCGAATGAGATTCTCAACGGTAGTGCTAAGTCTGTTTTCATTTTTTTTACGTTCAGTAACAACGTTTGAGTAGACAATAACGCCGCCGATTTCCCCGCTTAATGTGTACCATGGGTGAACTGCTCCTTCTGCCCAGTATGGCTC
>JANRCF010000008.1:23220-27622 GCA_030727085.1 Alphaproteobacteria bacterium
ATTTTAATGTTTCCCCATTTAAGGCACGTTGGTGATGTTCTCGCCATTCCGCTGGTTGTTTTGGATTAACCTCGTAATGCGATTTTCCGATTATGTTGTAGCTCGTCTCAGCTTTTCTAAATTCTTTTCTCCATGCGTCACTCGCAAACTTATAACACATATTATTGTCAAACATCGCAACGGGCGCTGGCACTTGCTGTATAAAAAAGGACAGTATATTGTCCAATTCACTGCTGTTCGCCTGGAGTTTCTTAATGCTAATGATGTGAGTGGCTGTGCCAATAAGAGGTTCTAATAAGCTTAATACCTCGCTATCGAAAGATGCTGCTCTCTCAATAATGACAACCACCTTTTGTTGAAGTGGTAAATCAAAAAGAACACCTAATAAAGATGTTTTTTCACCATTTTGGATAATATGCGTTTTTGAATTTAGCATTTTATTGACGAATTTAATTTTTTCTGGATCTGACATTAATGCATTTGAATCACCCCTATTCAGGTTATACAAAGCTGGATCATTCACATTAGTAAATTCAACTTCTTTAGCTTTCGCATGGTTTGCTGATGAGAAAATTAAAAGTGGACCCGTAGAATTGGTGAGCCTCTGAAATGATTCTAAGATTTCTGCACATAGTTCAGTCAGGGAAAGTCCATTTTTATAACAGTCTTTAATACGATTGTTTTCACTAAATAAAAGGCGAGTTCGTTCAAGCTGCAATTCTGCTTCTTTGATTTTTGAAATATCGGTGCATGTGCCAACGGCGCGCATTGGATTTCCTTTATCATCAAAGTCAAGGACTTTTCCACAGATAAGAAACCAACGCCATGTGCCATCACGACACAACTTCCGGCTTTCTGTCGTTATATATGGTGTTTTGCCGTTTTTAATTTCCTCAATGGCTAGTTTTATTGGTTTGGTATCATCAGGGTGCGTTAAACGTGTCCAGGCAGCATGAGTCTGGTTGTTGTCTTTTGTTTCGAATGCGATAATCTCAGACAATTGTGGGCAAAAGGAAAGTCGTTCTTCTTGAATGTACCATTCGAAGAAAACATGCTGTGAACGCAGAGGTGCGTTGCGCGGAGGAAGTTCTGCTTGTGTTATTTTTTCAATGGGCATAAATTACTTCTGCATAAGGCATAAATTGTTTCATTTCAGTAGATACATTGTAAAAATAGTTTTATTTAAGAAAAAGATTGCTATCCATAAGAAAATAAAAGGAAATATAATTATCTGAAAAATTAACTCGAAATAATTATATTTTTAACAGCTCTCCTCATCAAGTTGAAAATTATTATTTTTTTCAACTAAGCATTCTTGGTCTTATTTTATATGCACGTACACATCATAAACCAATCTATTGATTTCTAAGACGCAATTTTGTTCATCTAACATCTCCTTCGAAAGCCTTAGATATAGCCATTCAATTGTAAATTGATTATGGCAGAAGCCATCAGAAATCTCTGCTGCTAATTTACTTCACTAAACTCCGCTGGTCGATCTCCGGTTTCTTTATGCTCAAATCATCCTTGAACCGCTGCAGTAAAACTATCTGCGGTTTTAAAGGCTTGTTTTATAAACAAAATTTCTAACTTAGAATTTCTAACATTTTGATTCACGATGGATATAGTTGAAAAGCGGGGAAAACATCAACTTAACGTTTTTGTTGTTTTGGGTCATTATTATTCATAGATCTTCCAACCGGATTAGGTGACAAAATGAAACATGAAAATAAGGCTACTTCTAAGGTTCCACGTCCATCTCGCGTTTTCCAGATGGGTATATTGCACCATATAGAATGTCGCTTTCAAGATTTAGTGCAGATATCTTGCTCAAGTTCTCGTGATGCAAAGCAGCAAATTTGTAAATCGAAAGTTTTGTTGCTTGATATAAGGCATGTTATTTTACACCAGTCTTTTGACTATGACTTGCGTGAGAAGATAATGATCAGAGCAGATGCTGTTGTGAATTATATAAATTCATTTATGAACACATTGAGTCGAGATAAGTCTCATGTGGTTACACGGCAGCTTATTGGGGCGTGTGCATAAGATGTTTGAGTTTTAAACTTTATTTTTTTTTGCAAAATGTTATGCGAGCAAACCGTGAGATCGGCTGGGCAAAACAACGGACTGTGCCCAATAGCGTGCCAAAGAATCAATACTTTTTTGGAATACGTCAAAATCAAACGGCTTGCATATATAGCCTGCTGCATAGGCTTTGTAGCACGAAATCATTTCTAGAAAATTGATGCTATTAGTCATGATAATGACTGGAATATCGCTAATATCACGATCACGTTTGATTTCACGCAATACAGTCGCGCCATCACGTTTGGGGATGTTAAGGTCAAGTAAGATAATATCTGGTCTTGGAAAATCAACGGAAGTGCACTTATTGCGTAAAAAGTCCAAAGCCGCTACGCCATCATGTACAGTAAACAAGTTTACGTCGACTGAGCTTTCTGAGAATGCCCGACGTGTTAGAAGTCCATCGGCAGCATCATCTTCAACAAGTAAGATATGGAGCGTACTTTCACGGTCAGGGATAATGACATCGCCAGATATGCGTTCAGTTTTCTTTTTAAATGCCGCAAAACCTTGAAAAAAATAGCTTGGTTCAACGCCAAGTATTTCTCCCAATTGGTAGAGAGTTATTGCCGCAATTCTTGACTGAGCCTGTTCATATTTTTGGATTTGTTGATGTGAAACACCCAGTTTTTCAGCAAGATCTGTGAGCGTTAAATTTAGCTTTTGACGTTTCTCACGAAGCCGCTTCCCGATATAGCTATCAAGATCTTTTTGATTGTCATTTGCATCTGTCATATGTTGCCCTTTTCCAATTAATATTAAGTAAAAAGTTATTATTAAGCTAATCTCATAAAAAACAATATTGCATATTCGTATTAAAATAAACTTATTATTTATTCGACATGAAAAATAAAGAGCTTATCCTATTCGTCTAGCTAAAATTAGAGTTAGAATCGCACATTTAAATTTTCAAATAGGCAATTTATAATGGCAAGGATATATCAATTCGCCTTGTTACATAGAAGGAAACATTTTCTATTTTTCAACCAAGTTTGTAAAAAAAAGGATAATTTTTAATAAAAAGTTTTGTGCGGAGTTTTCTTTTAGTCGTATATTGAGATTAAATTTTTCAAATAATTCTAATTTAATATTTCGTTGCTTAGTGCTATTTTCTTAATTGGACAATGTTGTTATTAATAAAACAGTCATTATGGAGTGTTTAGTTATGAACATAATAGCACCACAAGCCGTTGCTTATATGCACTACCTTCACAACATTCAACAATCATATGGGAATGGGAACTACCTCGATGCAATTATTTTTGATTGTGATGGTGTTCTTATCGACAGCGAAGAGAGTGGAAATCGTGTCGAGGTAGATGAGCTTAATAGTCATGGATGCTTAATAAGCGTCGAAGATTATAATTCTCGGTTCGCGGGAAGAACGACAAAAGATGCATTTCAGACTTTAGCCACAGAAAATAATGTCATTTTTCATCCGGAATTCGTGAAGTCTGTTGAAAAGAAAACACTATCGATACTGGAAAAGGAAGCATTTTGTGTGCCTGGCGTTAGAGAATCATTGGAAAAAATTGGTTTGCCCAAAGCTGTTGTGTCAAATGCCTATAATGAGAAATTGCACGCTTTATTAAAAATAAATAATTTGTTGCCGTATTTTAATGGCCACGTATATAGCGCTGATCTGGTGGAGCATCCAAAGCCTTATCCTGATGTTTATGAACTTGCTGCGCGTGAAATGGGCGCAACACCCGGGAAGTGCCTTGTTATTGAAGATAGTGAGGCAGGTGTTAAAGCCGCAAAGTCAGCAGGCATGCATGTTTTTGGATTCTTTGGTGGGCGGCATCATGACCCAAGCTATGCAAATGTTTTAGAAGAAGCGGGGGTAGAAGTTGTATTTAACGATATGTCCGCTTTGCCGAGGTTGGTGGCTCTTTACATTCCCAACAATTAAACAATCAGGATATATATTTCTCCTTTGTGTAGTTTTGTTAGCATAAAGTCAACTAGGAAGTGAATATGTTTCATGTTAGATATGTTTTGCCAGAGCTAAATATTAGCTTTGGTCACGGCTGAAATAGCTCCCCCTCCTTTTTTCTTTTATATAAAATCGAAACTCTAACGTCGCCATGTGGCCTAGCTTTGCGGCGAGCATTGCAAACGAATGGCTGTCTCAGTAACGGATCCCTTTTTTATATCCATTTTTCCTTCTTTAGAGAAAAATTGCGGCATGCTCTATAGAATTTTGCCGAAATAATAAGCATAGGATGTGCATGGCTGTTCTTATTCTAGATGAATAATGCTATCTGTTTTCAACTTTCATATTATGCCTGATACGTAGTAAATGGTGTAGAAG
>JANRCF010000009.1 GCA_030727085.1 Alphaproteobacteria bacterium
AGGTGTTTCCTAATCCGGTGACAAATCACGTGACCATAACCTTTGATCTCCAAATGCAACATTCGGTTTTTTCCATTTTTGATGTAACTGGGAGGCTTATCACGAATGTAAAAACAAATGGATCAGATATAATAACCATAGACATGACCGATCTAGAAAGTGGAATGTATATGTTAACTGACGGAAGCCAAACATGGCCCTTGATTAAACAATAAATTGTTGGATTGCTCTTGCGAAGTATGACGCATCGGTTCGTGGTTGGCCGATGCGTTTTTTTTGAAATGAAACGTGGTTACCCAATATTTTGGAAAGAAAATTAAATGGCATTCGCTGATTATCAGCTATTTCAAAATAGATTTTATTATTAGCATTTCGTTTAAGTACTTTTCCTACTTTTGCAGCGCGAATTAAGACCCTGACATTCATGGCCAGCAGCTTCCGTTTCAAGACAGTTAAAGCAATGATGCGTAGTATTTTTATTTCATTGTTCATTTCAGGAACTATGATGTCTTTTGCTTCAGAAGTTCCTATGAACGCTGGAGAATCAACTCATGAAGAGCATGCATTGGTAGCTGGCGATTCAACGGTAGGCACCGTTGATGCAGAAGCTGCGATGGCTGAACATGGCGAAGTTGCCGCAGGCGAACACACCGCGCATTCAGCTGCTTTTGATCCAGGTCATATGATTACCGAACATATTGGTGATGCGCATGATTGGCATTTATGGGGGCATACACACATTCCACTTCCGGTGATTCTTTACACAGACAAAGGTTTTGAGGTTTTTTCTTCAGGACGTTTTCGTGATGGTCATCATTTAGTTGATTATGTAGGTTCGCATTACACGTATCGTTTAGAAGACGAAAAGATTTATGTGGTTGAAGGTGGAATGATTCAGGAACATGGTTCGGGTCTCAAACTAGATTTGTCGATCACTAAAAACACCGTAACGATTTTTATTGTTGCCCTGTTGATGCTATACGTCTTCTTAAGTGTAGCCAAAGCATATAAAAGGCGTCCAGGACAGGCTCCGAAAGGCTTGCAGAGTTTTATGGAGCCATTGATCATGTTTGTTCGTGACGATATTGCGAAGCCAAACATTGGAAAGAATTACGAGAAGTTCATGCCTTATTTATTGACGGTATTCTTCTTTATCTGGATTTCGAATTTATTGGGTTTGATTCCTGTTTTTCCAGGAGGAGCTAACTTGACAGGTAACATCGCTGTTACGCTAACACTTGCTGTATTGACTTTCATTATCACTACAATTAATGGAAACAAGCATTACTGGGGGCATATTTTTGCCATGCCGGGTGTTCCAAAAGCGGTATTGATTATTCTTACACCTATCGAGATCCTTGGGATGTTCTTACGTCCATTCGTACTAATGATCCGATTGTTTGCAAACATTTCTGCAGGACACATTGTGGTGATGAGTTTAATTGCTATTATGTTTACCCTAAGAGAAACATTAGGTGTTGTAGGGGCTACCTCTTTGTCTTTTGTCTTGTCTTTTTTCATCACATTAATAGAAGTGCTAGTAGCCTTCTTACAAGCCTATATTTTTACCATGCTCTCTGCTCTTTTTATTGGAATGGCAGTAGCAGAACACGACCATCATTAATCAAAACAAAAAAGAAAGCTGTAAAAAGCGTTTTTTTAATTTAATATAAATCATTTACTATGTACAACTTAATTGGAGCAGGTTTAATCGTTATTGGAGCTGGAATTGGATTAGGACAAATCGGAGGAAAAGCAATGGAAGGTATTGCGCGTCAGCCTGAGGCAGCCGGTAAAATTTCAACTAACATGATTATCATTGCAGCACTTTTAGAAGGTTTGGCCTTTGGTGCATTGTTCTTAGGAAAATAAGAACTTTTGAAAAAGATTTCACGCGCTGCGGCGATTGGCCGTAGCGGGTGTTTTTTAAATTAAAAAAAGCAAACCCTTTTTTATGGAAACTTTATTAAACGATTTTTCACCAGGCCTATTTTTAGTGTCTTCTATCTTATTGATAGCCCTTATTTTACTGATGGTAATATTTGCATGGAAACCTATTCTTGACGCTTTACAA
>JANRCF010000010.1 GCA_030727085.1 Alphaproteobacteria bacterium
CGACGTTAGTAGTAGTAGTCTTTTTTGTTACGTCTTCTTTTTGTTCACCCTCAGATTTAAGGCTAAGCTTTTCAGTTGATGCTGATTCTTTTTCTTCCTTGGCTTTATTAAACGCTGAATGCACGGTTGAACCATCTTTTGTCAACAAAGTGGCCTTGACAATTTCATCAGACCAATCAATTTGCAGTTTACCATCAGCAAAAGTAGAAATGCCTTTAAGAAAGGCAAAAATATTGCGTGCATATAGTTGGCTTGCATCAGTTGCAATTCCTGACAATATATTTCCAGGTGCACTAATCTTAACATCATATTTTGTGATGATTTTACCATGCTCGCTTAACGCACAATTACCGCCGTTTTCAGAGGCCAAATCGATAATGACAGAGTTCGTACGCATGGACTTAACCATCTCTGCTGTAATTAATATAGGAGCAGGTTTTCCTGGAATGAGCGCTGTTGTAATAACAATATCTTGTGTTGTTATTACAGAAGCAAGTTTTTGCATTTGAGCAGCTTTATATTCGGCGCTCATTTCCTTTGCATAACCACCCACTCCGTCACCAACTTCAGAGGCATCGACTTCAATGAATTTAGCGCCAAGGCTTTGCACTTGTTCTTTTGCTGCCGTTCTAACATCAAAAGCGGATACAATTGCACCCAAACGCTTTGCCGTTGCAATTGCCTGAAGACCAGCAACACCAGCACCAAGCACAAGCACGCGTGCAGCGGGAATCGTACCTGCAGCAGTCATCATCAATGGCAATGCGCGACCAAACGCTGTTGCTGCTTCAAGGACGGCACGATAACCAGCTAAATTGCTTTGCGAAGATAAGACATCCATTGTTTGCGCACGCGTTATACGTGGAAGCATTTCTAAAGCAAATGTCGTTATTTTTCTATGATTATAATGTGTAAAATGGTCACCGTTTTGACTTGGCTTTACCATGCCAAGCAAAGTAGCACCTTTTTTAAGTTGTTTGATGTCACTGGCGGCAAGCGGCGAAACAATTACAACATAATCTGAATCTGCAAGAACCTTATTTCGATCCTTTTCAACATGCACACCAGCTTTTTCATAATGTTCATCTAGATAGCCCGCATCTGTTCCTGCACCTTTTTCAATAGTTACAGAAAAACCAAGCTCGCAAATTTTCTTTGCAATATCTGGGGTTAAGCCAACACGTTTTTCATGTTGGTAAGTTTCTTTTAAAACGCCTAGCTTCATACTCATTACAAATTTTAATTACTTTATCGTCATTATAGTGATTTTTCAGCCCCAGGAAAGAAAAATAAAATAATAGAGAAAAAGCAAATAAATTTAAACTCTTGGAAAGACTCCCACTGGCTCTAGTAATTTTATTCCAGGCAATAGTTGTTTATCGATCGCGCTAAACAAACGATCACCCTCAGATACAGCCAATTGGTTCAAAATCTTAGCACTCGCCACAGGCACAAGCGGTTGTGTTAAAATCGCAATCTGTCGGATAAAATCGGCAAGTACGTATAAAACAGTATTCATACGTTCAGGGTCGGTTTTCTTAAGTCCCCATGGCTTGTGTTCATCGACATACTGATTTGCTTTTGCAATCAATGCCCAAACACCTTCTGCATAACGGTTAAGTTGCATTTCGTGAATGGTGGGTAAGAATTGTTTTGGTAAATCTAAAAATGTTGAATCATCAGATGTTAAAGCACCAGGAGCTGGTACAACAGCATCTCCATTTTTATAAATGAACGATAAAACGCGCTGCACAAGATTTCCATAGGCATTTGCTAAATCACTGTTCAAGCGATTGATCAATGCTTGACGTGAAAAATCGCCATCTTGCCCAAAGGATACTTCACGAATCAAAAAATAGCGAACAGCATCAATACCAAATGCATCAATTAATTCGATCGGGTCAATCGTGTTACCCAATGACTTTGATATTTTCACACCTTCATTTGTCCACCATCCGTGGGCGAAGACTTGACGCGGTAAGGGCAATCCAGCAGCCATTAAAAACGCAGGCCAATAGAC
>JANRCF010000011.1:0-6950 GCA_030727085.1 Alphaproteobacteria bacterium
CAATTATAAGGACACGCACCAACAATCAGGAAACCCAGCTATGGATATGTT
Source organism: Alphaproteobacteria bacterium (assembly GCA_030727085.1). Classification (GTDB taxonomy): domain Bacteria; phylum Pseudomonadota; class Alphaproteobacteria; order Paracaedibacterales; family CAIOTO01; genus CAIOTO01. The sequence continues at coordinate 52 of JANRCF010000011.1, forward strand.
TAAAGCCTTTGCTCTGCAAGGTAAAGCGATGATGGATCGCGACGCAATGGTTAATAATCATCGTAAAAATTTAGATGCCATGAATGATGCCAGCAAAACAGCGATGGACTTATTGAAGTCCGTCACAAGTTTGCAAAATCAATATGTGCGTCAAGCATTTGATGATTTTAGTACAATGTTGCGCGATATGGTGCAAACACCACAAACACCCGAGCAATTGGAAAAGCAAGCATCTCGTTTGAAAGAATCAATGACGAAAGCCATGGATCACACATCAAATGTTGCCAATATTGTGGTAAAAACGAATAGTGACTTTTATAAAAAGGCACAGAATCATGCAAAAGACGCATTCCAAGAAATGAAATTCACTGTGATGGCTAAGAAGAAGTGATTAGTAATTTGTCCTTCCCTAGGTAGAAGCTTTTAGGTCAAGGATAAAAAACCAAAGTGGGAAGTATGGGCGTAAAGCAGTTTTGAGCTTTGGTGCTCTCTCCCGACCGCTGTGGTGTCGTAAAAATTTATTAATTATGTAGTAAACCACCTATGGTGAGAGTTCTCCGTCATCACGAGCTTCGTAAAAGGAGTGGTCATCCAGAAAAATATAGCGATTCAAGGGTAATTTGAGTATAAAGAAACCGAAGATCGAGCAGCGGAGTTTACTGAAGTAAATGAGTAGCAGAGATTTCTGATGGTTTCTGCCATAATCAATTTATAATTGAATGGCTATATACTCGCTGGGTGGCCGCCACACCCTGCGGGGGGCGCCATAACGGGTATGTATCCAAATTAAAGCTGAACAGCTGCATACCCATCCCACAAACACAACTGGCTAGAAATTCTATTAGGCGTCTCAATAGACACACTCTTGACGCAATATAAAATTTCTATTGGATAATATTTTTGCTCCTAATTGAAATATTATTTCGAACAGAGGGCTTGTATCTGTATTTTAGTTGAATTTTAATTCACTTTTCTCCTTTTAAAGATGGCTAATGTTAGTTTAATTTTAACTTACAGGTTGTGAGTTGTTTTTTCTCATGTGTATTTTTTGTAAAAATTAAAGAATAATCGTTTGAAACATATTCATTTAAAATAGTGTTTTTTTCAATAACAGACTAATATTAAAGACATTTTGTGATTAAATTAATTAATTAAAGAAAAGTATTTATGATGTATTCTCTGATGAATTTTATTTTCAAACATGCTCTTTTAATTCCCCGAAAGTAATTTTTATGAGTGCTGAAATGCTGCAGGGTATTGGATTTTGGGAGTCTTTCGGGAGTATCTTTCCAGCTTCGGTTGTGATCATCAATAAAGCTGGTGAAATTATGTATGCAAACAATGTTTTTAAGAATTTGGCAGTATTAAGTCATACGAATTTATTTCAAGCAATAGATAATAATTGTTTGGTTAACCTTAATAAAATTATTCTTCTTTGTGAAAAAGAAAAAAAAGTGCTTTCTAATACACTAAAGATTAAAGCATCAGGCGAAAAAATATTGTATTTTACATACTATTTGTTTTTTTTAAGAGATGGATTTTTTTCCTTTATTTTTATTGATACAACTAAAACAAATAATGAATTAATAATGCTTAATGATATTATTAATACCGTGCCTGATCCGATTCTTGTAAAGGATGAACAACACCGTTTTTTGTATGTAAATCAAGCGTTTGCTGACTCATTAGGCCAGCCAATTTCTTACGTAGTAGGTAAAAATGATGCTGATTTTTTCCCTAAAAATGAAAGTGAAATTTACTGTAGAATTGATAGGAAAACTTTCAAATCAGAGAAAACCACAATTAATGAAGAAAAATTTACGAGTGTTCAAGGTACACGGGACATATCAACGAAAAAATCAGTCTTCAGGACATTGGCAGGCAGCAAAATCTTAGTAGGGATTATTCGAGATGTTACTGAAATTAATGCGGCGAGAGAATGTTTGAAAAAACACGCAAAAGAATTAAAAAGGCAAGTGGATACGCGCACTAAACAATTGGAAAAGAAAAGAAATGATTTGGAAATGGCTGTTGAGAAGCTTAAAAACCTCAATAGCGACCTCGACTGTTTTGCACATATTTGCTGTCATGAATTAAGGGAACCTTTGCGTACAATTAGCTCTTTTTCCAAGCTTGTTTTGGATGAGTATTCAGCTGGCCGAAATAATAATATTGATGATTTTCTAAAGATTATTCATGAAGGTGCAGCAAAAATGGATAAACTTATAAAAGCTATTTTGGAATATTCAACCAATGGACTCTGCACAAGTTCAATGTCTTTGTTTTCAACGAATGAATTACTTTCTGAGGTATTGATTATGCTGGATCATTATATTCAAGAGAAAAGCGTGATTATTAATTTTGATGATATGCCGGTTATATACGCTGATCGAATGCAGATTCTGCAACTATTTCAGAACTTAATTAATAACTCAATTAAATTTAGCGCGTATAAAGAGCCTCCTGTGATTAATATTCACGCTATTCAAAAGAATAATTTTGTTGAATTTCAAATTCAGGACAATGGGGTTGGAATTGCCAAAAGATATCATAAGGAAATTTTCCTACCGTTTAAGAGATTTCATTCACGATCTGAGGGAAGTATGCATGGGATCGGCTTGAGTTTATGTAAGAAGATAGTCGAAAATCATGGTGGTTCAATTAACATGTCATCAAAAGAAAATATAGGAACAATTTTTAGGTTTTTATTGCCAACACAGGCAATTGTATGAGGGCGCTATGTATTTTAAATTTTTTCTTTCTATAAAACTGTTATTGAGCTTAATATTATTAACGCAAAATAATGCTTTTGCAGGTAATGAAGCCGATAAAGGCTCTGAGACAGATGATTGTTTTACATCTCCAATTAAAAGAGGCTTATTGAGTGAGAAAGGATGTTCTTCTCAATCTTTATCAGAGGCATCAGGTTGCACGACCCCAGATGGTTATTTTTCGGAGTATGGTGAGTGTTCGTCGAATCTACCATCATCATTAAGTGGCGGGGGAAAATCCGCTTTTAGAATCCCACAATTTCGCTCTTTCTTCTCTAAAGAAAACCTTTTTTCACCTCCTAAAGTTGCGGTTGTTGGAGGTGGACTTTTAGGCGTAATGACAGCGCTAGACTTGGACAGCATGGGTTTCGAGGTTCATCTCTTTGAAAGCTCTCCAGAAGTGCTTTGCGGGGCAAGTCAAACGGCAACAGTGCTTCATGCGGGCGGGGGTGAATATTTGCATTTGCGGACAAAAGAACATTGTCAGGAAACAGGAGCATTGTTAAAAGCTACATATCCTACACTTTATGGAAATAGTGAAAGACCTATTATCTTCGCAGTAGATCCTAGGTCTGACCTTAAGCATAACGACCAGAGGGTTGCCCATCAGAGCGTAAAAGAAGAGCGACGTGTAAAAAGAAGGAGAAAAGAGAAGGGCCCCATCCTTACTGAGGAGGCAGAAAATATTAATTCACAGACAGGTACTAATTCGCAGCTAGATATTCCATTAGAGATAGTGCAAAGGTCATACCCTAATTTATCGAACGCGGTTATCTCGAAAAATGATATATTAATGAAAATTCATGAAAGAAATGTGATCTTAAAAAAGTGTCTTATGCATTCAAAGATTAAGGTTCTAAAGAATTTTACAGTGCAACATTTGTCTAAAGGAGAAGATAGCCTTTTCGAAAAAACAGGTAATTTAAAAGATGACCCTGTTGCTGTCAGTCATAGAGGATATGATCAAGCAGTTGTAGTTGCATGGAATGCAACAGCAAAAATTTTAGAAGCCTCTTTCTCATGTATGCCGCCTACTATTAGTGGTGCGGAACAATCACTTTCTTCTGAATTCGATGATGAAACTGTTGGTATTCCTGATGCTCCCCATTCCTCTCAAGGTGTTGCAACTGCACTCCCCCCAGTTGTGTGTGAAGACCGTGTTCTAGCATTATGCTCCATAAAAGATGTCGTTGCAGCAGATAGGGCGGCCATTTTTACACTTACAGGTGGCGCGATGTTTATACCGTTAAATGAGGATTTTGCAATTGCATACAGGTGTTGCGAAGAAGCTTCTTATCCAAAAGCAGGTGAAAAGGAAATAAGCAAAGACGACGTGCTGCGTTATGGTCAGAATATTGTAGATGAGTTGAAAGCTACTTTTGGATTGGACAAAATAAAATTAGCGGGTGCAATAAAGAAAGTTGTTGTAAGGAAGGCAGATTCTCCCCTTAATGAAAGAATTTATCTGCCTCCTGTAATTACGCCAGAGGGGGTAATTGTTGGGCTAGCTGAGAAGGCAACTTATACAAGGACATTAGCCTTGCAAATAGCGAGGGAAGTGCTGAATTTGTCAGGTGAAGCGCTAGAATTAGTACCAGAAATAAATCTGAATTATTGGGTGGATGAAATAAACAAACTTATTCCTGATTATAGTTGTTTATACACAGGTAATCCATTGCCTGACGCCTTTATCAGGGGTAAAGATATTCAATTAGAAATGGAAGACGTTCTGACTGAAATTATACTTTTTCTCAAGAGTTTTGAGCTTACAGCAGAAGTTGGAGTGCCTCTTTGTGAAAAATATGAGGATGAAAAGAAAAAGTGTATATCCTTATTGCAAAGGGCTCGTAGTGCGAGCCAGCATGATGCTCTGGATTGCCCAGCGCCTGGCCTGCGTAGAGCGTACTCTGACCCATACAGTACAGAAAGAGAGTACACCCCGTCACTTATAGAGCTAGCGGTGTTGAACGCTGGCAAGCCAAAAGATGCGAAGAAAGCTTAGTCCATTTGATATCAAGCCAAGCATTAATATTTTGATAATTCCAAGTGAGGATAGTTGCTGTATTTTCCCTCTAATTTTGCTAAGTTGACGCAAGTTCGTACGAATCATTAAAATACAAGGCTATATACATGAAAATACTATTTTGCGGAGACATAGTTGGTAAAAGTGGTCGTGATGCCGTTGTTGCGCATCTTCCTTTGATTAAAGAAAAGTTGCAACCTGACTGTATTATTATCAACGGTGAAAATGCAGCCCATGGCTTTGGTATTACGGCGGCCATCTGTAAAGATTTATATAAAGCGGGCGTTAATGTTATCACGACAGGCAATCACGCCTTTGATAATCGCGAGATTATGAATTATATGAGTTCTGATAAAAGCATCATTCGCCCGATTAATTATCCACCGACAACAGCAGGCAGTGGTTTTACGATCTTTACAACACCGCGCGGGCAAAAAGTATTGGTTGTGAACGTAATGGGGCGTTTGTTTATGGACCCGTTGGATGATCCGTTTGCTGCGATGGAAAATTTGTTTAAGACATACGTGCTTGGTGGCTTAGTGAATGCAATTGTGGTTGATATGCATGCCGAGGCAACTTCCGAGAAAATGGGTATGGGGCATTTCTGTGATGGCCGTGCAAGTTTGGTCGTTGGTACGCACACGCATGTGCCAACGTCAGATTGCCAGATTTTGCCAAAGGGCACAGCGTATATGACCGATGCTGGTATGTGCGGCGACTATAATTCTGTGGTGGGGATGGATAAAGACGTTCCACTGTTCAAGTTCACACGGCGTATACCGCCACCTGCACGTATGCAGCCGGCAGTGGGGCCGGGAACGCTCTGCGGGGTGTTTGTTGAAACAGATGATGCAACAGGATTGGCTAAAAAGATAAAGGCAATTCGTCTTGGTGCCCGATTGGAAGAGACGCCGCTGGATGGGATTTAACAGTGCATTTACTGATAGCTCCATATAAAATCAACTTTGTTTTTAAAGTCGTTATAAAAAAGGCGATACCCATCACGGTTGTATCCTGAAACTCGAAAAATAAATTGCGATGTTTGCGTGTTTGCATAGTCTGCACACTCAATAAATTCCAAACCTGACCCTAAAAAAACGGGGGTATTGTTTATCAAAACATACCAATAAGAGATAAACTCACCTGTTGGGTTTGATCCTTCATTGTCATTTTCGAAATAACCTTCGGAAAAAACATGTGGATATAAATCACGATTTAAACTGGCTGAGATAAAGATGTATCCATCAACAGTGATCCTTTTGAAAATAAAATCTTTAATGTGTAGTCCAACTTTTCCGATTGGTTTTTCATTTTCGTCAGCACGTGTATAGGTAGGCACTTTTGTTTTTAATAGAGGTGCTATTTTTTGTTTTTCTGCCTCAGTAGGCGTTCCATATGTTACTTTTTTTGGTATTACATCACGTGCTGTCGACTGGACGAAGTTTGAAAAAGTGTAATCAGAAGGTGTTTCATATGCGCCAGCGCTTGAGCAAGAATCATTTTTTATTTTTGTTGCAAGAATACTGGGTGAAAAAATAAGTGTCTGAGGATATTCTGTTGATAAGGCAAGCTGTCTTTTATTCTCACCGTTATGCGTAGAAAAGGAATTCGGCATCGCTGTCCATTTTCCAGCCTCCCACTTAAACGGCACACGAAAGAAAAGGGGCATGTCTGGCCAGCCATTTGCTTCATTGCTCACATCTTTAATTCCCAGATAAATAAATGAATCATTAGGATCTTTATGAGAAAAAGCATTAAAAAGAAAATAACTTGTCGCAATAGCCATTAATAAGATGCAAACAGAAAAGTGTTTTGCTTTCATTATTATTAGCATTCCTTTTCTGATATGAAATAAATTTGGTTTCTTTTTAGCTCTTCTTCACAGCTGGCTTTTTCTTAGCTGCAGTTTTCTTTACAGGCGTTTTTTTAGCAACTGTCTTTTTAACAACCGCAACCTCTTCACCTTCAGCTGCTTTAGCTTTTGTGACTTTAAACGCTTTTGCTTTAGCGGCGGCACGTGGTGGACGCGCAAGTTTTTTAGCAACCAAATCAACAGCTTCGTCAACGGTTACTTTTAAGAAATCCATTGCCTTTGGAATCGACGC
>JANRCF010000011.1:6960-21066 GCA_030727085.1 Alphaproteobacteria bacterium
TCACATATGGACCAAATTTTCCATAACCCACCGTGATTGGACCACCGTCAGGATGCACACCAATCATTTTAGGTAATTCGGCAAGTTGCATCGCAAGTTCTAGCGTTGCATCTGTGGGTGCAACTGTTGGCGGCAACGATACACGTTTTGGCTTTGGTGCCTTTGGCTCTTTCTTAGGTTTAGCCGTCGTCTTCCGTTTTGGTTTTGCATCCGGGTCAACCACAGGTTCTGGCTTAGGAATTATGCCTTGCCATTCAAAGTAAAACCCATAAGGTCCACGTTTCAATAGAATAGGGATGCCATTACTAGGATCGTTCCCCATCTCGCGTGTCTCATCAACAGCGTCGGCCTGATCATCTCCACCCACAAGTGGGCGCGTATGACGGCATTCAGGATAATTCGAGCAACCAACGAACGCGCCAAATTTGCTTAACTTGAGGTTCATTTTACCTGTTTTACAGGCAGGGCACGCGCGATCTTCCTCTGCTGTGCCATGAAAGAGAAAATGTGCTAAATCAGCTTCGAGTGTGTCAATCACTTCTGAAATTGTTAGTGGCGTTGTTGCTTCAACGTTCTTTTTAAAATCAGCCCAAAAAGCATTCAAAATATTCTTCCATGGCTTTGTGCCCGCTGATATCTCGTCTAGCTCTTCTTCTAACTGAGCGGTGAAATCATATTCGACATATTTTGGGAAATAGTGAGTCAAAAAAGACGTCACAATGCGGCCACGATCTTCTGGTATAAACTGACGTTTTTCAAGACGTACATACTGGCGATCTTGCAGTACTTGAATTAGGGTTGCATATGTTGATGGACGCCCAATACCAAGCTCTTCAAGTTTTTTTACGAGTGTCGCTTCTGAAAACCGAGGAGGAGGCTGCGTAAAATGCTGGTTTGGAATAACATTATTGAGGTCAACAGGCTGATTTTCTGTAAACTTTGGTAGCGTGCGTGAATTCTCATCATCGGATGGTTCGTCTACACCTTCTTGATAAAGGCGTAAAAAGCCATCAAATACTTGTGTTGAACCTGTTGCACGAAATATGTTTTTAGCCGTTGGGTCAGCGATATCAACACTTACTTGATCAAACAAGGCTGTTTCCATTTGACTCGCTAATGCACGTTTCCATATCAATTCATAGAGTCTTAGTTGTTGATCATCAAGATATGGTGCAACCTCTTCAGGTGTGAGTGCAAAGCGTGTAGGACGAATACATTCGTGTGCCTCTTGTGCATTTTTTGATTTTGTCTTATATGCACGTGGCGATGATGGCACATAATTGTTGCCGAAATTGTTATTCAAGAACTCACGTGCTTCTGCAATCGCATCACCTGACATAGTCGGGCTGTCAGTACGCATATACGTAATTAGACCTTGCGTTTCACCGCCAATATCAACACCTTCATATAAGCGCTGTGCAACTTGCATCGTGCGGCTTGCGCCAAATCCAAGTTTGCGGGATGCTTCCTGTTGAAGCGTTGATGTAATAAAAGGCGCAGCAGGATTACGTTTAACTTGCTTTTTTTCAATTGATTTAACGGCATAGGATAGTGGCGACAACTGATCAACAACAGCACGCGCATGGGCTTCCGTTGTTATCGTGAATTTTTCAACTTTTGCACCGCCGACATAGGTCAGCCGTGCTTCAAATGCATCTTTTTTTTGTTCAAATGCACCAGTGACTGACCAATATTCCTGACTATTAAAACGTTCAATTTCCTCTTCACGATCGACAACAATGCGAAGTGCTACAGACTGAACACGTCCCGCTGAGCGCGCACCAGGCAGCTTTCGCCACAAAACAGGCGACAATGTGAATCCCACAAGATAATCAAGTGCGCGGCGTGCAAGATAGGCCTCCACCAGTTCATCATTTACAGGGCGCGGATGTTCTAAAGATGCTTGAACGGCTTTTTTTGTGATTTCGTGAAAAACAATGCGGTGGACTGCTGTGTTTTTTAACACATTTGCATCGTTGAGCACTTGATTCACATGCCATGAAATGGCTTCCCCTTCTCTGTCAGGGTCGGTTGCGAGATATAGTGTGTCGGCGCCTTTTAATGCTTTTTTTATGGCATCCATATGTTTTTTGGCACGATCGTCCATTTCCCAAACCATGGAAAAACCATCATCTGGATTGACTGAGCCATTTTTGGAAGGTAGGTCTCGGATGTGCCCATAGCTTGCTAAAACCGTATAATCACTACCTAGATACTTATTAATGGTTTTTGCTTTTGCAGGAGATTCAACAACGACGACGCTACGAGACAAAGCTCACACTTCCTTTTTTTAAATGTACTGTTGGTTTTACCAAATATAACAAAGGAATTGCAACTAAATTATTAAAAAATGTATATTTCATCAAAAAATTCAAGCATCTGTGACTTTAAAAAGGGAAGTCTAGAGAAAATATGCGTTGTGGAGCGTCTGAAATATATAATGGTTCAGCATGCCGCCTGACACTTTTGTTTTCTCTGGGCTTGCCCCAGAGATGGCACGAATTAATGTAATATTCATAAAGTGACGGGTCAGAGGATGGGTGAACCCCCCATATCGTCTCGGATAATGGGGATGAATTAATCACCCAGCATCTCGAATGCGACCGCCACATAGCTTTTCAACCTCTGCAATAACTTTGTTCTGAAACGACATTAAATCTTCATCGGTTAGTGTTTGTTTCTTTGGCTGTAAGGCAACTTCAATCGCAATAGATTTTTGCCCAGTAGGTGCTTTATCACCGCTGTAGACATCAAATACGTTAATGTCATTAATCAACTCACGGTCGACTTTTTGCACAATCTTGGTCAATTGATCGGATATTACTTTCGTGTCAACCCAAAAAGCAAAATCACGTGAGACTGATTGGTAAATAGCGGGTGTAAATGCTGCACGTTTGTCTTTTTGTTTAAGTGGCAAAGCGTCAATGAAAATTTCAAATCCGATGGCTGTTCCATTGACGTTTACTTCTTTTGTAATGCTGGGGTGAATTTCACCAAACTGCGCAATGATTTTTTGTCCCTGTTTTATGACTGCTGATCGTCCTGGGTGATAATAACCAGGTGCGTTTGAATCAATTTGGACATTATTCAATCCGAAAAGCTCTAAAGCGGTTAAGACATCACTTTTAACAGAGTAGAGGTCAGGTGCCGTTTCAGCTTTTTGCCAGTGCCGTTTTCCTTTTGAAAAAACACGTAATCCAGAAAGGGTGCGCATTTCTATAAGGCCTTTGTCCGTTTCATGAAATTGCGGCGCATATTCAATGTACGCACTGTTCGGTTGTGATCGTTTTTGCCCATTGGCTGCAATGGCGAGTAACCCCGGCAATACACTGGGACGAAGCACAGCCATTTCTGCATTAAGTGGTTTTGCTAATCCGATGCCTGTTCCAAATAACGCTGCGGTGTCTTTTGGAATGAACGACCAGGTGTAGGCCTCGTTATAGCCACGATTTGTGAAAAAGGTGTTTAAACGTTCGCGTGTCGTATTGGTGTCAACTGGTAGCACCAAAGGCAACGTTGCTTCAGGGATAGAATCATAGCCGCGGATACGAAGCACTTCTTCAATCAAATCTACATCGAGTGTTACATCATGACGATGAGATGGTACGCTTACAGTAATTTCAGTAGCAGATGATGCTTGTTGCACAAAGCCAAGTTTTTTCAAAATGGACATTGCGTCAGCTAGTGTGATGTGATTATCACCTGATATGGATGTTAAGCGTGCTTGTGTAAGTGTAACCAGAACAGATGCTGGGGGATGGTTTATATACATACCTGACTGAGTCATATTAGATGCTACGCCGCCGCACCATTCCAAAATAAGTTGTGTTGCGTAGTCAAGACCGAAAATAACGTCTGCAGCATCAACGCCACGCTCAAAGCGGGTGCGCGCATCACTTAATATTGCGGTCGCTTGCCCTGTTAAAGCTATATTTGCTGAGTTAAATAAAGCTGACTCTAGTACGACATCCGTTGTTTGGTCATCGCATCCTGTTGAAAGTCCCCCCATTATGCCCGCAAGCGAGATAACACCCGACGCATCCGAAATCACAGACATGCCCTCGGACAGTGTGTATTCTTTTTCGTTAAGCCCAACGAATGTCTCACCGCCATTGGCAGCGTGTATGTCAAATTTATTTCCAGAGAGTTTGTTTTTATCAAACACATGGAGTGGGCGCCCAAGTTCCAGGCATATAAGATTCGTTGCATCCACAAGTGCTGAAATAGGCTTGCATCCAGCTGAGCGAAGACGTTCTTGAGCCCACTCGGGGCTTTGTCCATTTCTAACGCCTTTGATTGTTCTCGTTGCAAAGTGGTATGTATTTGGATCCGTTATGTTAAGCGTAATGTCACAAGTGCCTGACGTTTTAAACTGAGGTGCTGGTCGTGGCTTTAGTGTTCCTATGCCAAAGGCGGCTAAATCCCGTGCGATTCCATATACAGAAAAGCAATCACTACGGTTAGGTGTGATGCTAACATCAATTATAGGGTCAGTCAGGTTAAGACTTGTGGCCAAATCCGCACCAGTTGTAAGTGATGCGTCTAAATCCATAATGCCATCAGAATCCTCGCCAAGCAGTAATTCGCGACTGGAACACAGCATGCCTAGGCTTTCAACATTACGTATACTGCCTTTTTTAAGGGGGAGTCCTGTATCGGGGATGACTGTGCCAATACGTGCAAAGGCAACTTTCATGCCGGCACGAACATTCGGTGCGCCGCAGACGACTTGATGTAGTGTAGGCTTGCCTTCGGTTATTGCACCGTCTTCTATAGTGCAAAGGCTTAAACGATCTGCATTTGGGTGACGTTCACAGGTTGCAACATGGCCTACGACAAAACCTTTTAAGCGCTCACTTGGGTCATCAACGTGTTCTACTTCAATGCCAACGGCCACGAGTGCAGCTGCAATTTCATCATTGGTTGCCGTTGTATCAAGGTATTCTTTTAACCAAGAGAGCGAGAATTTCATAAAATTAGAGTCCTAAATCGTATTAATAGTGTCCATGAATATAACGTATTTAGGGTGAAAGGACTATCTTTCTCTTCAAATGACGTTGTGTTTTGGTGATTAGTCAATTTTTTGTTTTGTTATAAAAAAAGGAGAGAATGTTTTTTATATCTTAATAGTTTTTTAAAATTTCTATGTGATGATTATAATTATTAATGTATTTAAACGTATTTAAAATACATGCTTGATTTTTCACTATAAGGTTCAATATGGAAAACGTAGACAAACCTGACGCTCCTTTAACGATTGGTCAACGTGCTAAACGTTTTATTGAAATGAAAGAACAACTGCCTCTGGAGACGAGCAGACGGTTGACGGATGTTTTTATTAAATTTTTAACCTCTCCCGAGACGAGTTCAAAAGATCGAAAGGAAGTTTTTCTTATTTTAAGAAGCAATTTAGATCCCACAAACATGCGTTTAGCTGTTGAAGCATTTAATTTAGACATTCAAAATCCAAAAATCGATATTGATGAGCGTGTTGCCGTTTTTCATTTGATGCGATTGTTCGTTCCTAAGCGTTCTTTAATAGAGGTGCTTAACCTGTTAGTAAATGAAATTACATCTGAAACATATACAATTGAAAAACGGTGTGAACTATATAGGAATATCAAAGAATACTTAACAACTGATATGTGTGTGTTGATTGCCCATAGTTTCTTATCCGAAGTTCAAAAGGAAGATAGTGAATCAGCCCAGTGCCGCGAGCTGTTTGTTATATGTAAACCTTATCTCACACATGATTTGTTGATGGAGTTTGTAAAAGCATTTGTGAAACACCTTGTTGGCAAGCGCGTCGCTGCGGGTGAACGTCGATTTGTTTATCACTTAATAAAAAGTTATTTTTCTTCGGAAGTGCGTTTCCCATTGGAAGGATTTATCTATGATATTAAAACTCTAGGTGCCACACATCATGACAGAAGAGAAGCCTTTGTCATTATAAAGCCTCACCTTGATCAAAGTAAGTGTAGAGAGTTGGCTTCTTACTTTAGTATTGACTTTTCATCACATGACCTCCCCCCACAAAAGCGTATGTTATTGTTTTCTTTGATTAAAACATATCTTATTGGGGAGGCGCTCGAGATTGCTATAAATGCACTTTTACGCGATTTAGATGTACATGAGCTTTCCGTAGAGGAGCGTTTGGAGCTACTTTCAAACATAAGAAGATATTTAACGCCTGCTCAGCTGAACTTTGCGATTCGTACTTTTATTATAGATATAACGTCTCCAGTTACAAAGCTCACTCGCTGTATTGATGCATTTAGATTGTTAGAATCACATTTGCCGCCCAAGGAAGTGAATCAGCTAGTAAAGCCAATGCTAGAAAAAATGCATATTAGGCTTTTAACAACAGAAGAACGCAAAGAAGGCCTTATGGCAATTGAAAGTTACTTAGTGAAAAGCAAGCAAAAGGAAGATGTTAATGAAGCATTGATGCTTGGTGTTCTGGACACTAAGTCTGATCTAAAAGTGCGTGTTCATTTGTATATGGAACTTAAGAAAGTCCTTACAAAAGAACAAAGAGAAAGAGCAATAACCTCGCTTTTTAACGCGCATCAAAATCCTGATATTCCACAAAAACAACGCCGGCAGTTTTTGAGAATATTTGAGTCAGACATTCCTAAGCATTTATTTTTAGAGCCTGCTAAAAAGTCTGTCCAGAACCTGCAGAATGATCTATGAACAATCAAAGGAATTTTGCTTGCATGTTGATTCATACTTCATCTGTCAATCACATTGGTGTTATTCATTTTCAAAACGAAGAAATCAATCTTTTATCAGTAGACTTTATAAATATGCTTAATCATGCGCTAGACGCGATGGAACAGGATGATTCTGTGCATGTTATCGTGCTGGTGTCTGATAAGAAGGCATTTTGTCTTGGTGCGAATTTAAACGAATTATTACATCTAGCAGAAACCAGAAAAATAAGTAATCCGCGCGACTTATATGACCCTATTGAAGATTGGCAACGCTTAGCTTCTGTGGAAAAACCAGTGATTGTGTGCGTTAAAGGCGCGTGCCTTGGTGGTGGGTTAGAGATGGCTTTGATGTGTGATTTTATTGTAGCATCAGAACAAGCCACATTTGGTTTTCCCGAAATTAAATTAGGTTTATTGCCAGGTGGCGGTGGAACGCAACGTATTCTTGATCGAATAAGTGTGGGGCGTGCGCGCGAAATGATAATGATTGGTGATTCGATAGCAGCCGAAACAGCTTTTAATTGGGGGTTGATTGATGTTGTTTTTTCACATGCTGAATGTTCTGATGGCGCATTAAATCTTGCTTCAAAACTCGCGTCACGTTCACTAGATTCACTTAAGGCAATTAAAAAATTATTGATTATGAACAATGCTGAACGCATTAAGCAAGGTGTTGTTATGGAGCGTGCTGCATTTTATGAGCGTTTAGAAAGTCCTAAGACGGTTGACAGGATAAATGCATTTCTTGATCGGAAAAAATAGAAGAATTTTTACTCGTTATTTGACATTCCAAGCCGCATTTTGCAACGTAGAAATAAAGTCCTTATGCAATGAATCTTCTTCCGCAGAGACTGAAAATGCTCTTTTTGGAAAGTTAATGATAGATTTTTGTGCGTGCTCTGTTTCCAGGGCACTTTCAAGTTCAAAGGCAAGCGTTCTTTGTCGCCCTCCGAGTAGCTCAATATACACATGATATAATAGCTCAGCATCGAGAAGCGCGCCATGTTTGTTGCGCTTTGATAAATCAATGTCAAAACGTTTGCATAGTGCATCTAAACTTGCAGGCGACCCTGGAAATTTTTTACGCGCCATGATAAGGGTATCTGTTGCGCGGGCTTTATGCAAAATGGGTTTTTTTGACCATTCAAGCTCAGCGTTTAAAAATGACATGTCAAAGGGCGCATTGTGAATAACCAACATATCATCACCAATGAAATCAAGAAACTTGTCAACGATTTGATTGAAGAATGGAAATGGCTTTAGAAATTCTTCTGTGAGCCCTGTTATCTCAGTTGACTTTGCCGGAATGTCACGTTGAGGATTTATGTATTGATGAAATGTATTTCCTGTTGGTTTTTTATGCACAAGTTCAATGCAGCCAATTTCGACAATTCGATGGCCTTGTGCGGGCGATAGCCCAGTAGTTTCTGTATCGAGTAGTATTTCACGCATAAGAGTACTTTATATAATTTATGTTTCTATTTCCAGCTGAAAAATATTTAGAATTCTATAATGTGTGGAAATGCCGCACAGTCTTTGAGTGTTTTTGTTGATTTATTAATGAGTGTTATTTGATCTTCCAGATAAAGACCTGTGTTGTTACAAAACCTACAAGATAATAATCTAAAAATAATAATTTGGTCAACGTATAAAGAGATGTATTTGCGCGTGAAGTGATCTCATAATATGGGGTTGCAAGCAAAATTAACTTTATATTAATTAAGAGGTATTAAATTAATAGCATGGGTTCATTGTAAGTTGCTAGGCCATGACTGAAAAATTTCATCAATCAAGAATATTTAGGTATTTGACTTGCGTAAGCTGTTTTGTGGCGACAAGTGTGCTTGCAAGCGGATCCCATGAGGGTGTTGCTTTAATTGAGCTGCCAACTGATATTCCGATGATTGATTCAGCTGAAATGCCTGGAAAGCTAACGGTCTCTAAAATTGGTGCAGATGATGAAGCAAAATCTAAAATTCATGCAGCTGCTCAGCAGAAAAGGCGTTTGACGGGTATTACATTTTCTGGGCGAATTAAGGAGGCTTACAAGCTTTATGATGAGGCAGCGAATATTTCTGAGGTTAGCCCCGATTTGCGTGGTCGTGCAAAAATTGGTGCGGCTGAACTTTATCCTTATGCGAACACGGATGATTCATCGTATGCCAGTATTCAGCAACGTAAAATTGAGTCACTTAGATTATTTTCAGATATTCTTGATGAAAAAGCCTATTCGGTAGATGTGAAAGGTTGGGCTAAATGCCGCCTCGCAAAGCTATATCTTGAAAACACTTTTGATGTTGAACCTGCTGCAGCGAAACAAAAAGCACTTGATTTGTTGCAAGAAGTTATTGCTGATAAAGATGTTAATGTGGATATTAAAGCGCACGCAAAGATTCAGCTTGCTGTTGCATATAGCAAAACAATGTTTGATGTATCTGAGGCGGATGCGCGTCAAAAAGCAGATGCGTTATTTAATGATGTAAAGAAAGATCAGGCGGTTTCGGTGGCTCTTAAAGTAAAGGCCTCCTTTGGTTTAGCTGATATTAAAAATGCCGATGACGACCCTTATAATGCCCAGCAGTTAAAAGTATTAAAAGAAATTTCGGTTGAGCCAACATATTCAGAGACAGTTCGAGCGAAAGCTAAGGCTAAAATTGCCCGCCGTCTACTTAGTAATGAATTTGATTCTAAACCAAGTGAGTCATATCTGATGGCATTGGCGCTTTACAAAGAAATCATAGCTGATCCAAAACCAGATGCTAAGGCAGACGCTAGGCTTAGCCCCGCTGAGCGCTTTGCACATAAACATGAACTTGCATCAAAGCTTGCTAACAATGCCTTCCATCAAAAAGAGAAAGATACAAGGGTGGCTGCACAAGTGCTTTACAAGGATCTTTTAGAGAATAACGTTTCTATTTATACAGATCAAAGAACGGCAGTAAAATGGGAAGTTGCTTTGAATTATTTGGAAAAGAAACTTGATGCGCCAGCAGGAAAAGATGCAAAAACTGCTGGGACAGATTTGATTAATGATATCTTGACTGATCCGAAGGTGAGTTTTGAACTCTTATTTGTTATTAAATTAAATCTTGCACGTTTGCATCATTTTAGTATTGCTAAGAATTTATTAGGCTTGCCAGCAGGGCGGGCAAAAGATGAGGCTTTGCGGATATTAAATGAGATATATTCTGACTCACGCTCGAGCGGTAAACAAAAAGAAATGGTGCAAGCAGAGTTAGATCGCTGGAATGGTGTTGTAAGGCGTTAACAATAAACTGTCTCCTTTGAATCACATTATCTGTTCACAACAATGTGAGCCTATTCAATATTTTTACAAGTTCTTTCTATATACCCAGTAATTTGCTAATATGTTACCAATCTGCTTTGTTTTAGAGAAAGAACTATCATTTTATGAAGAAAATACTATTGATTCTAACCTTAGGAACTGTTGTTGCTTTTGCATGCACAGAGAAAGCCGGAACGCTTGAATTGTCGCACAAAACATTCCGCGCTCTCAAAGGCGCTGTAAACGGATCTGCATACTTAACAATTAAACAAACGGCTGATACAGGTGATAAGTTGATTAGTGCAAGTTGTAGTGCAGCAGAACGTATGGAAATTCACGATCATATTGCTGATCCTTTGACTAAAGCTAAAAAAATGGTCGAAATAAAGTCGATTGATATCCCTGGAAAAAAAGATGGGTGCTGGCTTTTTACATGTTGGTTTGCAACGTCAAAGCCAGTGAAATTTGTTAAAGGTGGTAAGCACCTTATGCTGATGGGATTAAAACCAGGTGCAGCCGATTTGAAAGAGGTGGAGATTAAACTTGTTTTTGAAAAGGCAGGAGAGGTTACAGCTAAGTTCAAAGCAGAAGGTACAGGTGGAAAAGCTGGCGCTGAGTGTGAACACCATAAGCATTAAACATAAACAGGTTTTTTCATAACTCAAAAATGACGAGCAGCTATTTATGCCCATCGGGAATGAAACACCTATTGTGCAAGAGCCGCCGTCATCATGAACGTGCGCAGGAAATGTGGTGGTGGTCCAGCGGCTGTTTTGCTGGATGGCCACAGCCTCTGCACGGGCTCGCCATGACGGATACAGATTCATGTGAAAAAAGATATCTTCACATTCGAGGGTATAGTTCCTTATGCTAAAATAATCAAAACCTTTAAAACATAATCTATGTGTGCTATATACATATAAATACGTAACTTGAAAAATAATTATTTAAACGCATGCAAACCACACAAACACGTTTTCTCCCCATTGCACTTGTTGACTTTTTTAAGCGCAGCTTTCAAGAGCTGCTAGGTCTCTGTTTGATTCTGATGACGGCTGCGCTTGTGTTAGCATTAGCATCGTATTCTCCCATTGATGCAAGCATTAGTACTGCAACGCTACAAATTCCAACAAATTGGCTTGGATTGTTTGGTGCTTATTGTGCAGATATAATGTTGCAGTTTTTTGGTCTTGCAACATTTGTTTGGATTATGGTTATTGCCATTTGGGGATACCGTCTTGTTCGCCAGCAATCGTTCGCCTTATCGCCCATACGGTGGATTGCAGCGCTTATATCGACGCTTTGTTTTGGCATGGTTTTAACGGGTTTTCCACTTTTTGATCCGCACTTAAAAACATCAACCGCTTCAATTTTTGTTGATATTCCAAGTCAAGGTGGAGTGTTTAGCTTTCTTTTGTTTTGGAATGCTCGGAAGTTTTTAGCACTAAATCACATGTTGTTTTTGTTGAAACCAGCACTTTTGAGTTTATTTTTTATTGGATTTATGTGTGCTTGGTATGCGACTGGTTTGTCACTTAAACAATTGAAGCACGCAATGCTTCGCATGTGCCGCGCCGTTAGATGGATATATATAACATTAGCACATTTTGTTAGTGTGGTATTTGCGTTCGGTAAAGAAGAAAAATACAGTAAAAATGATGCTCTTTCTGACTGGGATAACGCACATCAAAAAGTGCGTTTTGAGACGGTTGATGAAATCCCTGAAATTGACTGGCGACACATGGATGATGACGATGGCGCGTATGATGATGACGTCTCTGACTTTTCAACCGCTACGCATGAAGATTCACCAAAGATTGCATCGCCAAAAGCAAAAAAGAGTAACTTTAAATTACCTGAACATCTGATGAACACGGGCGATTATCATTTGCCGCCGCTTGATTTGTTGGATAAGACAATTCAAAAAGCCCAGGCGATTATGCCTGAAATTTTGCAAGAACAAGCGCGATTGTTGGAATCTGTATTGGGTGAATTTGGTATTCGTGGCGAGATCGTCAATATCCGTCCAGGCCCTGTTGTGACATTGTATGAATTAAAACCAGCACCAGGTATTAAAACCTCGCGTGTTATTGGTTTGGCGGATGATATTGCACGTTCGATGAGTGCGCTTTCGGCTCGCATAGCAACAATTCCTGGGCAAAATGTGATTGGTATTGAATTGCCGAATCGTGTGCGTCAAACGGTCTACCTACGTGAGCTATTAAATGCGCGTGAGTATAGTGAAACACAGGTTGGACTTCCCCTTATCTTAGGACAAGACATTGGTGGCTATCCGGTGATTGCCGACCTATCGAAAATGCCTCATCTTTTGGTGGCTGGTACGACTGGGTCAGGTAAATCGGTATCGGTGAATGCGATGATTTTATCGTTGCTATTTAAATTGCCGCCTGAAAAATGCAAGTTTATTATGATTGACCCTAAGATGTTGGAATTGTCAATTTATGATGATATTCCACATTTGTTGACGCCTGTGGTAACTGATCCCAAGAAAGCTGTCGTTGCGCTTAAGTGGGCGGTAAAGGAAATGGAAAATCGATACCGCGCTATGTCTAAACTTGGTGTTCGTAACATTGATGGGTTCAACACCCGTTTAACTGAAGCACGTCGTACGGGTGAAGTGCTTGTGCGCCGCGTACAAACAGGTTTTGATCCTGAAACTGGTAAGCCAATTTTTGAAAATCAAGGGCTTGATTACGAATTGCTACCCTACATTGTTGTCGTCGTCGATGAGATGGCTGATTTGATGTTAGTTGCAGGTAAGGAAATTGAAGCGACAATTCAGCGTCTTGCGCAAATGGCACGTGCGGCTGGTATTCACCTTATTATGGCAACACAACGACCATCAGTAGATGTGATCACAGGAACGATTAAAGCGAACTTTCCAACGCGTATTAGTTTTCAGGTTACATCCAAAATCGATAGCCGCACCATTTTAAGCGAACAAGGCGCCGAACAACTGTTAGGGCAGGGCGATATGCTTCATATGGCAGGCGGTGGGCGCATTAGTCGCGTGCATGGTCCGTTCATTCGCGATGATGAAGTTGAACGCGTTGTGTCTTTCTTGAAAGCCCAAGGTGAGCCTTCATACATAGAAGGTGTCACAGATGATGATGAAGACTTTGTCGAATCGGACGGCGGCGAAGCTAAAAGCGGCGATGCTACGTATAACCAGGCTATTGAGGTGATTATGCGCGAAGGTAAAGTATCGACCAGCTTTATTCAGCGTCATTTACAGATCGGTTATAACCGCGCCGCACGTATTGTTGAGCAGATGGAAAAGGAAGGGCTGATTAGCCCCGCAAATCATGCTGGTAAGCGCGAAATTCTCCGGTAAGGCAAAAGGACCTGTTGCATTACAATGTAAATCCTCAATCAAATTCACATCATCGATTGTATCTACAAAAAAGAAATTGCCAGTGACTAAAGTTGCATTTTTCCTTAAGACTCTTCCTTCTCAATTTTTCTAATCAGTTTTTTGATCTTTTTCTTCTGGTCGAGTGTTAGTTTCCTGTCTTCAAATAGTTTATTGTAAAGGCGCAGTCCTTTTGTCTTCCCTTCACTTTTTTTCATATTTAAAGCTTCTGTATTTCTTATATACATATCAGCCATTATACATCTAACGTCAAACCATTTTTCTTGATCGAGATCAGGGTACGCTACAATTTCATTATACAACGCCATGGTTGCTATTTTTACATCTTTTCCATCTATTGGGCTGAAATGCCACCAAGCTTTTAGATACTGATTTCCTAGATCTAGTCGGATGTCAGCTTTGTCTTCAACCGGTAGCGTTGCATCTGCAAGCAGTTCGGTGAATATTTTCTTTGCCTCTTTAGTGGCATCTTCTTGTTTTTGGTGAAATGCATTGTATGAATAATTAAGGGCAAGCAGCCTTCTGTACTTGAAGTATTCTTTTGCATCAACGCGGCTTTCCTCTACCGCTTCACGCATTAACGCTAATGATTTTGCAGCAGATTCACTTGGTGAAAGATAGCTTTTATCCCCATAAAAACCTCTTAAGCGCATTTTGTACTCTAAGCGCTCTTTCAATGGAAGTGTCTTGTCATCCACTACCTCCTGCAT
>JANRCF010000011.1:21076-25163 GCA_030727085.1 Alphaproteobacteria bacterium
CTCCTGCATTAGACCAATTGCAATTTTTGCAGCGTCACATTTTCTCAAATTAAAATTATTGCCATAAGCGGATGTGTATTTTTCAGCAAGTTTTAATTTAGCTTCTGCTCGCATGATGTTTGTAATGGTTTTGTCTGCTATGACTTCTTTGTATAAAGCCAACATTTTTTCATCACTAAAATCACCTTCAACTGTCGAATTGTCCGCTAATGCCACTTTTGCTTCTGCACGTAAATCAGGCCGCGCTTTTGAATCGTTACTGACTTCATTGAAAAGGGCTACGGCTTTTGCTTTTCTTTCTTCTGCTGTAATACCTAAATCTTTTAACATTGACATATTCTTAGCCAGGTATTGTTTAGCAAGTTCTATCTTTGTGCGACCTCTGGTTTCAGGGCTGACATTCGTGTCTTTACAAACTTCCTCAAGCAAAGATAGTGCTTTTTTGTTGGCCTCTGCCGGCGTCAGGTTAAAATTATGGCTGAGATATAGTTTTGATAAACGCCGTTTAGCCCACCCCTTGAAATCAGCAGATATATTAGTTTCATGGATAACTTCATTTAAAAGTCGCAAAGAATCTCTGTTGCTATCTCTTTTCTTGAGAGAATAATCTATGTAGAATCTGGGCGTATATACATCTGCATAATTAATTTTTGCACGTGCACGCACGTCTGGGCTGATAGTCTTATCATCCATGACTTCTTTGTAAAGCCGCGTTGCTTCTTTGTTCGCATTTTTCTTGCCAAGATTCGTGCGGCTATTTCGGTGATTATCTGCAACCTTTAATTTTGCAAGTGCAGCTATATCTTCTTTTGAATTAGTGCTGACAATTTCTGCCGGCCCATATTGTTCTGGATTTTCTGCATTTTTAGTTTCTTTAGCTAAAGATTCAGCTGAAGTGCTTAGTGATTTAACATTATTTTCAGTTTTCGTGCCATACGAGTCAACCTGAAAGGCAATTAAAGCTCCACTTAGAAAAAGGATTCTTTTGAGGTTGTAAAAACTATTAATCATTTATTTTTCCGCAAATAATCTTTTTTATATCTGATTATCGCAGTATTTATTTAACATATGGTTAATATCTTTGCTTTTTTAAATAACCTTCAACTAAATTCACATCTTCAATTGTATCGACAGAGAAATAATCCCCATCAACTAACGTTATGCCATAGCGATGTCCAAGCGCGAGCCCGCGCAACTGCTCCAGCTGTTCAGTAGACTCAAGCTGCGCAACAGGTGCCTTCACAAACTCAGCGAGGGCTTCTTTTGTGTAAATATATAGCCCAATATGTTTGTAAAATTGCTTTGCTCCATGCGGGATAAGTGCACGTGAAAAATAATGAGCCCTCCCAAAGATAGCGTTGCCAGTGCTTTCTGCGCTCTTTTCAAAAGCTACTTTAACATATGATGGATTATCAACATCATCATTTAGCGCAGACATCGCTGTTACAACATCGCTTGGTACGTGCTTGAATACATCTAATGTCTTTTGAAGCAAATCTTTTGGAAAAATTGCCATGTCACCTTGCAAGTTGATGATGATATCTTCGTTGTTTCCAACTTTTGTATACGCTTCAAAAATACGATCAGTACCCGATGGCGCATTTGGGTCCGTTAGTATTGCTTCACCATTTAAAGATTCAATTATTTTTTTTACGCGATTATCACAGCATGCAACAACAATGCGACCGTCATACGATGCTTTTGCTCGCTCATATACATGCTGAATCAATGGCTTGCCAGCGATCATATGTAATGGTTTTTCGGGCAAACGTGTTGATGCCAGACGTGATGGGATAATAAGAATAGGTTTCATATTAGATTTATGCATGTTTAGCTGTTACCATTTTGTCAATAAAAGCAAGGAATAGAGCCGACACCACAAAAGCAATATGAATAATTGTTTGCCACATCAACCGATCAGTTGTGAATGCTTTCATGTTTAAAAATGTAGAGAGTAAGTGTATGGAAGAGATGCCTACGATTGATGTTGCGACTTTGATTTTAATCGTGCCTGGGTCAACGTTGCCAAGCCATCCTGGCTTTTGTCCATCACTGCCAACTAGAATTGGTTCAATAAAACTTTCATAGCCGCTGATAATAACCATGACGAGTAAATTTGCAACAAGCAACAAATCGACCAGGTTAAGCACTTTTAAAATAAAATCAGATTCTGTTGATTTTTCAACATGGTAAAGTAAAGTCCCAAGTTCGTGATAAAATTGTACTGAAAAAAGTGCAAGTGCAAATATCATTCCTAAATACAATGGAATTTGCAGATAACGACTCCATAAAACAATGGATTGTAACTTTGGACGTTTCATAATTGGGTCCTGTTAAAAGTGTGTTAACGATTTGTAGTCTATCATAGACCTATCTTATCTTAAAATGCTCATTTTTAAGAAAGGATTGCCACCGGAGGAAACATGCTCGCAAAATCATATACAGTTTCATTTCAAGGAATTGATGTTCACGCTGTAACGGTTGAAGTTGTTATCAATAACGGCTTACCCAATTTTAATATTGTAGGGCTTGCCGATAAGGCGGTTGGTGAATCCCGCGAACGTATTCGTGCGTGTTTTCATAACCTTGGCGTGGCATTTCCAGCAAAACGAATCACAGTTAATCTTTCGCCGGCGGATGTGCCGAAAGAAGGTGCTCATTTTGATTTGCCGATTGCCTTATGTATGTTAGCGGCGCTTAAGGTGTTTGATGCGGTACAACTAGAAGAATATATTGCGTTAGGTGAGTTGAGTCTTGATGGCACGATCAATCAATGCGTAGGGATTCTTCCGGCGTCATTACATGCGCTTGAATCTGAAAAAGGAATTATCTGTCCTGCTAAAAGCGGAAATGAAGCTGCGTGGGCGGGAGTCATCAATATTATTCCAGCGAAGAATTTACTTGATCTTATTAATCATTTTAAAGGGGATCAAATCATTTCGCCGCCAGTTGCACCGACTAATATTGCTGCACAAACTTTTTCTGTGGATATGAAAGAAGTGCGCGGGCAAATCATGGCACGTCGCGGTTTAGAAATTGCGGCAGCCGGTGGACATAATGTGTTGATGAGTGGCCCTCCTGGTGCTGGAAAATCGATGTTAGCTCAGCGTTTCCCAACTTTGCTCCCGCCTTTATGGCCTGAAGAAGCATTGGAAGTTTCAATCATTCATAGTTTGTCAGGATTGCTGCCAGATAGCGGACTTGTAACGTCAAGAGCATATCGTGACCCACATCATTCAATTTCTATGCCAGCGCTTGTTGGCGGCGGTGCCAAAGCTAAACCTGGTGAAATTTCATTAGCGCATCATGGTGTGTTGTTTTTGGATGAACTGCCTGAATTCCCGCGTTATACGCTCGAGGCACTGCGACAGCCTCTTGAAACAGGTGAGGTGTTGATTGCGCGCGCGAATAACCATGCCAGGTTTCCTGCAAAGTTTCAGTTAATTGCTGCGATGAACCCATGTCGCTGTGGTTATTTGGGTGAGGTTGAGCGTGAATGTTCAAAAGCACCTTTGTGTGGAAAAGATTATCAATCAAAGCTTTCAGGGCCTTTGCTTGATCGATTCGATTTGTTTATTCAGGTGCAGAAGATTGATCCAAAAGATTTGGTGTTAGCTACAGATGATGGCGAGGATTCGGCAACGATTCGTGCGCGGATTGTCTCGGCGATTGATTTCCAATATGGACGTGGTCAGCGCTATAAAAATGCTGATTTTAAAAGTGCAGAATTGCTTGCACAATTAGAGCCTGATGAAATGCTAAGCGAATTGCTGCAACGTGCATTTGATCGATTTAGTTTGAGCGCCCGTGGGTTTTATCGCTTGCTAAAGGTAGCACGCACTATTGCGGATTTGGCGCACCATGAGAAAATTACAAAAGAGGATCTGCTGGAGGCGATGCAATTTCGCATGGTTGTGTAGGATAATCTTTTTTATTTTTCGTCATCGCGAGCCTCTTTAGAGGCATGGCAATCCAAGTCGTCTTTTCTTTGGATGTGGCCACAACCTTCAAGATCAAAATGACGGTAGCATGTTGCTATACATACTGTAATTGCATCTTGAAGAGAGTTACTCCATCATTTGAGCAC
>JANRCF010000012.1 GCA_030727085.1 Alphaproteobacteria bacterium
GGAGTGGGGGTTAATTTAGCCCTTTTATTATCAAATATTTCAACTGAATTCACGAAGAGATGTCGGTCGAGTGTGGATAAGGTTCATATCGTTGTAACAATTTTTGAAAGGAATAATACTTTATTGAATGGATCTGCATCAGAAACAGCGTTTATGCTTCACAGGGGAGGGTATGAATATTCACTTCACGCAGAGACAATGTCTACATGTCGTATGGCAGGGGATCTTTATGTAAAGATGTTTCCTGATTTGTTTCCACCTACCAAATCAGGTTCTACCAACTTTCTCATAAATAGTGATACGTCAAAACCTTTGACCGCTGACACGCAAAAAGAGACTCGGGACAAGGCCAAAAATATTGTAGATGCTGCTTATGGAACGCCTGAAGATAATCGCCTTAAAAGTGTTTCTTTTGATGAGATTGATAACAAAACCATCGAAGAAATGGGGGCGGGTAAAATAATAAGCGGTATTAAATCTAGTAGAGATATATCTAGAGATGTTTTGAAAAACAATATAAATTTAAAAAATGAAGTAAAAAGAAGGGGAAATATAAAAGTAAAAACAAACTATAAAGTTAAATGCGTAAAAAGTAGCGTCGATAGATCTGGACCAAAGAAATATATTGTTATAGGCGAAGATGGTGAGCCTTATGAAAATGTATTTGATCATGTAGTTATGGCCGCGTGGTGTGGAACAGAAGAGATATTAAATACTCCAGAATTAGGGCGTGATTTGAATCCTGTAGAGAATTTAGACCACAATGCAAGCGATGCTTTTCCGAGAATTAAAGAATCACGAGCGATAGCGTTGTATACAGGTAATATGCGCCGTGTGAAATCAACACATACCTTGGTGGGCGGAAATCTAATTCATAAGTTAAGTGGTAAGTTAGCCGCTGGCTGTGGTTGCGAAGAAGGAGCATCTTACCCACTCAAAGGAAAAAGAGATATCCCCTTACGAGATGCGCATGTGCATGGATGGAAAATTTTTAATCGTTTAAATGCTAATTTTAGCAATAAATATCATGGAAACCTTGTGTATATAGGGACAAAAATACAAGAGACCTTGATACCAAGTTACAATAGAGAAGAAAGGGCTTTTGTTCCGCCTATGGTTGACAAGGACGGAAGGATTATTGCTATCCCATCGAAATTAACGTATTCCGCCTCATTAGCCGTGCTTACACTGAATGTAATTTTCGAGCAAATGTTAGAAGTAAAGGATGTTCTTTCGGCCTCACATCGAGGTTTAATAGAAAAAATGATGGGAGAGGTGTCTGGTATTGCTCGTAATGATTGCGTATATACAGGAATTAAGTTGCCGGAATATCTAAAATTAAAAATGAAGTCAATAGTGAGTAAAAATGAAATATTAAGAGAGAGTTTGTTGTTTATGGGAAGCTTTATTCTTAATAAGAAAGGTGTGAAATTAAGAGAAAATATTATGAAAAAATTGAACGAAAAAACTGTGCGTAAATCGCGCAAATTGATTAAATTGCGTAAGCAAGTAGTGTTGAGGTATCCTTTCAATGTAAGGCATCTTCGGTGATTGTCACCTTTTTTGTTCGTTCTGAAATAAGAAGTAGCGATCATTTAAAATGAATGTGGATGTGAATATTGTATCTCTCACCTTGTTTCTTGAATTAAGCTTAGAAAGCCTTCATAATTAATAAAAATTTAAGTATTTTTAAAGGGGGGTTAATATGTCCGCACGTCATCTTACTATTGTTCCACATATTCATTGGCATGAAGGCATGATGTTGACCCCTCAGCATTTTCAGCAAATGGAACTGCGTCATCACCAACATCTAGCCCATCAGCTGCAGTTATTATCCAATCATCATTGGGGTGTGCATATTCTGCATATTGATCCAATTGCACTGACCGATGGTTTGATTCGCGTTTTGGAACTTGAAGTTGTTATGCCTGATGGACTGATTGTAAATTATCGATCGGATATGACGAAGGTTCCACCGCTTGAACTTGATATACGGGGCTTTAAACCAGGCACAGCACGTGAATCAATCACGATTTTTCTGTCGATGCCTGAGCGCACGGCCGATCGGTCGCCAACAACGGGTGATTTTCCTCGATTTATTTCAGTTGAGGGTGATGCCATTAAAGATGAAAACATTCCAGATAATGTGATTTCAATCCCGCGGTTATTTCCACGATTGATTTTAAGTATCGGAGATAAGCCGCCTACGCTTTGTCAGGGTTTTCCTATTTTGAAAATCTCATTTGAGGAGTCGTATAGTCGCACGCCTTTTGTGCCGCCGTGTTTTTATATTACACACGAAACACATTTATGGAAGCACTGCGCTGAAATTGCGCAACGTATTCGCGAAAAAGCGGCTTATTTAAGTGATCGATTGCAAAATCAAATTGGCACCCCGTTGATGGCTGAAACAGAAATGTTGCTGAGGCCACTTATCGCGGCGTTGCCTGCATTGGAAACAATTTTAAATGCGCCAGCCACCAATCCGTATGTTTTATTTCAAAAGATATGCGATACAGCGGGGCATCTTGCATTGCTTCGTCTGTCGCAATTACCACCTGTTTTGCCTGGATATAATCATAATGATATCCAAGGGTGCTTTGCGCCATTATTAGAGCTGCTCAAACATTATCTTAATACGATTGAGCAAAGTTATGCGGTTATTCCATTTTCACAACGTGAGCGTTTGTTCTATTTGCGGCTTCATAAGAATTATATGACCAATACATTTTTGATTGGCCTTCGTGCGCCAAAGGGCATGACTGAATCTCAGGTGGAAGAATGGTTGATGGATGCGGTGATTTGTAGCGATTTTGCGATAGAGATGGTGCGCAATCATCGTATTACAGGGGCAAAACGTGCATTGCTTGTAGGTGGCGCATTATCTGATTTGATGCCGAGCCGAGGGATGATTATTGTAGAAGTCATGTGCGATTCTGAGTTTATTATTCCAGACCAGAATTTGAATATCTTTAATCCATCGGATACAGATGATCGCCGTCCAGTTGAGATTGTGTGTTATATACCGAAGACGGCTGGGTGATGCCTCGCCCCACGAGTTTCCCTGTGGCGTGACCGCATGGCCCATTTTGACTAAAAGTATAGGTATCCCTCGTGTCAAGCACGAGGAAAACTCGTAGGAGTGTGTTTTAATAAACTTCGCGCTTCGATCCTTGATCGCCTTATGGTCAAATTATCCTTAACCGCTATATTCCCAGTCAATATCATATTTTAATGGGCAGAACTACTTTTACCATGTTAATTCGACTTTGAAAGTCGAGATTGCATGAATGTGGAGTTCAATGTGCATGCCCCACGTATATTCCTTGCCGCGACATTGAGATCGCACCTTGTTTCTTGAATTAATTCCAGAAAACCCGCATAATTAATAAAAATTTAACTATTCTTAACGGGTTTAGTATGTCTTCTATCTGCCATAACAGTATCCCGCAAGAAATAGTTCGTATTGAACGAGGTGGGCATCGATGACAAACACGCGTACATCTCGTCTTAATAACAGCCCGTTGTTGCAGTGTTTTCAGGCGTTCTATTACGAAATTCTTCGTTTGAAAGAGCGTGCACTTCCCTATGGGGAAGGGGATGTGCATAATGTCGAGTCAGAGGTTCACGCACATGCAACGTTTAATCGTATTGACGAGATACAAACCCGAATCAAATCATTTTTAGAAGCACAAGGCGGCATCTACGCAACTAAAACAGGTGGTATAAGTGCTGGTCTTTTTCAGGATGCGCAATACATTATGGTGGTGCTTGCCGATGAGGTATTCTTAAATTTAGCGTGGGCAGGAGCAAAAGAATGGCGAAAATCACTGCTTGAAGGGCAAATATTTCAAACCCAAATTGCGGGTGAATTATTTTTTAAAAAAATTGATGCTTTGTTCGAAACGCATGATGCAAGTCGTTATGAAATAGGCCAGCTTTATCTGATGGCGCTTAGTCTTGGTTTTCGCGGGCAGTATCGCCACAATGATGTGACAGATCGTGTGCGTTGGTATCAAGAGCAGTTGTACCAAATGTGCTGCCAAGACCCGACCCATTTATTTAATACCAATACGACAAAAGCGCTTTTTGAAGAGGCTTACGATTATACATTCAATGAAGCACCTGGGCGCGGGCTGCCTGATCTTAGAACGTGGGGTATTTATGGGCTTTGTGTTTTTCTAATTTATATTTTTGTGTCGTATGTCGTTTGGTATCGCATTGCTTTTGAAATGCATCGTGATTTGAATACGATTTTCTCGCAGACAATGAAGAGACATGCGTTTGAGGGGCGACGAGCCGATGGCAGGTAGCTTTATGGATTTTTTTAGACAACTTCTTAACAGTATTCGTGTAAGCCTGCAATCTGTACCGATAACCTTGTGGTTGTTGTTTATCTGCATTCTGGTCATTGTGCTGATCCTGCTGTACATCGTGTACATTTCAAATGAAAAATCCGACGTTAATCGCCAGAATGAACCAAAGCTTAACAATGATCCTAATGCACTGCAGAACGAAACAGAGCGCATGCCATTTCATGGGGGGTGGCTGAGCGAGTTTTTGTCGCGCAAAGGGTACTTTCGTGTTGGTGATTTAAGCTTATCGTTTCTAAGGGCATTGTCGTTCTTAAAAGAAACAGTCCGCACGTATAATTATAAATATCAATTGCCTTGGTTCCTTGTGTTGGGTACGGAAGGGTCAGGGAAATCAAGCTTATTTGAAAATGCTGGATTGCATTTACCGTTGGGGAAACCTGATTTTTCAAAAGGAAAAGCGAATCCTGATTGTAAGTGGTGGTTTCTATCGAATGGTGTTTTTATTGAGCCGCGCGGTGATTTGTTTATTCAAAAGCACGCACTTAAATCAAAAGAAAAGCTATGGCGATCATTGATTCTGTTGCTGACGCGGTATAGGTCAGCGCGCCCTATTAATGGGATTATTTTAACGATTCCCGCGACTGAATTGTATGGCCGCAATAAAGAATCACTAGATCTGATTCATCAACGGGCAGAGCTTATTTCAGCTAAATTAACGGCGGCGCAAATATCGATTGGTCTTCGTATTCCGGTTTATGTGGTTGTGACAAAAACAGATCGCGTGCCTGGTTTTCAAAGTTTTGCGCGTCATATTCCACTTAAAAACAGACAGGATATGTTCGGTTGGTCGAACCCTTATAGTTTGTCTTCAGCATTTTCAAGTGTCTGGATTAATGAAGCATTTGAAGCCATTTCAAATAAATTACATCAACATCGTCTGGATATTTTTGCCCATTCAGGCGCGCTGCTTAATGCCCATCTTGAAATCAATGATGGTGTATTTGTATTTCCAAGTGAGATTACAAAGCTTAAAGAATCACTATCGCTTTATGTGAATTCATTATTTAAGCCGTCATCGTATCAAGATGGTTTTGTGTTTCGGGGTCTTTATTTCACGGGGGATGCTGGGGCGGATGCGCTGTCGGCCATTCCACTTAAGGCAGATGCTTTTGATTATGGATATGGTGATGGGGGTGATCCGTACGATATCACTGTTATTCCTTTGCCATTTGACCCAGAAACGATTCGTTTAGAATCAACAAAGGAGACTGTTGAGGAAGCTGCGCCTGTCACTGAGGACACTTATGCGCCGCCGCTGATGGATGAAAAGCGTGAGCTTAAGCTGATTTATGTGAACGACTTGTTTACAAAGAAAATCGCATACGAGGCGGGTTTGGCAAAACCACTGCGCCAACGTTTGATGTCGCTGAATCGCAATATACTGGCGGCGAAAATTATTACCGGATTGTTTGTTGTCATAGGAAGCTACGGACTTTTTAATGCCTATGACACCTTTGCTAAAAGTCGCAATAACATAACGCCAGTGCTGGCTAATATGAATCTTGTGTTGCATGAAATTAAGATTGAGAAAAAGAAATCTCAATATCTGACGTATCGATCGGCGGATCAGTTTAATTTGTACACACATCAGATTGTTGACATGATGATGCAGCTGCAAAAGACAGATTTATTTTCTATTTTTGTGCCAGCGTCGTGGTTTAGTCATTTGAATCACGATTTACATAAGTCACTTAAGATCGCCTTTCAAGAAATTATCATACGGTCGGTTGCGAATGGTCTTGCTGTGCGTGCGCAAGAATTGCTTTATTTGCGGCCAACACCTGATGATTTCTCACGAAATATCACAGATGTCTTGTTGCCCCTTAGGAGCCCTGAGTTTTTGATTTTGCAACGGTATGTGAATGGTCTTTCTGATCTTTCTAATCATGTTGCGATGTTTAATTCGCTAAGGATTACAGGGGATCCAGAACACCTAAAGGCGTTGATTGCGTATACATTTAAATGTGAATTACCTGATGATTTTTGGAATCAATATAAAGTATTTAGAAATGTGTTGCGCGAGACAAAACTGAATCCGCTGCACCTTGAAACGTTCCAGCAAGTTGCCCGTGAAACGCTGGATATCTTGTATAAGAACTTTACAAATGCTGTTTTTTCGAATCAGATACCAAACAGTTTGCCGTCACGTTTAAAGGAATTTCTGGCGAGCCTTAGCCAGCAGACGACGCATCGTTTGCCTGATCTTAAGTATTTGCGTGAGATTAGTTTAGAGCTAGCAAGAACGCGACCCCTTATTGGTGAAGCAGGTAAATCATGGCTCGATCAGCAATACTTCAGACCCGGGAAGGAACTTGAAATTCTTTTTGACCAGATTGATGCGTCGCGTTTGTTTGGTAAGGAAGTCACGCAGTATTTGGTCGAT
>JANRCF010000013.1 GCA_030727085.1 Alphaproteobacteria bacterium
CCAATAGACGGCGTGAAAACGTAGAATGTCTTTTCCGACTACATGAATCGCCTCTGGCCAAAATGCCTTGAAATCGGAATTTTCTTCATCTGGGTAGCCAAGTGCTGTTATATAATTGGTAAGCGCGTCCAGCCAAACATACATAATGTGCTTATCATCACCTGGTACAGGCACACCCCATTTAAAGCTTGTCCGTGACACTGATAAATCATGCAAACCACCCTGCACAAAGCGAATCACTTCGTTTTTGCGGGATTCTGGTGCAATAAAATCTGGGTGCGTCCTATAATATGCAAGTAATTGATTTTGATATGCTGAAAGTTTAAAAAAATAACTTGGCTCAACTACCCATTCGACGTCAGCGCCAGTCGGTGCTTTTCCGTTAATAAGTTCTGCTTCCGCATAAAAAGCCTCATCACGCACCGCGTACCAACCCGCATATTCACCTAAATAAATAGCACCACTATCAATTAAACGCGTCCAAAGTGCCTGAGCCGATTTAATGTGCCGAGGTTCTGTTGTGCGAATAAAATCATCGTTTGTGACCTCCATTTTGTCAATCAAATGACGAAATGTTTGAGAAACAGTATCAACAAAATCCTGAGGGGCCATATTCGCTGTTGCAGCGGCCTTTTCGACTTTCTGACCATGTTCATCGGTACCTGTTAGAAACTTTACATTTTTACCTTGAAGTCGCCAGAAACGCGCCAATGTGTCACATGCAAGTGTTGTGTAAGCATGCCCGATATGCGGCTTATCATTTACGTAGTAAATTGGTGTTGTTATGTAAGCGGTTGTCATAAAAACAATCCTTTATTTTTCTGCTGGTTTTTTATTAAATGCGGAACCATTTGATATTGGCGTCTTACTAAAATCTGTCATAACAATATCAACGGTAAATTCAGGGTCAGAATGCGTAATTTTCATTGAAACAGGTATGCCTAAACTATTGACTGTTTGGCTATACGAATAGTCAGGATCTGAATAATCATTACTACCAAGTGTAAATACATTCACCTTAATCTGCCAGGCTTTCGCATTTTTAAGTCGTTGAGCAAGCTCAATTTCTGCTGGATCTGTTGTTTTTGAGTCAGTGCTCACATTCATTTTATAATTATTTCTTGGTGTTATATAAGCATCAACTTCAACAACCTCTTGTGCATCACTCGAGCCATCAAACACCTTCTTTTGCCCTACGGTCATATTTCCTTTCAAGGCCTCTTCAATCAGCATATGCATATGCCTTAAAGGAAATAGTGTTCCTGCAGGCAAAGTTACTATTTTGGATTCCTCTTCCTCAACACCATTTTGTTTAAGTTGAATATAACCCTGTTTGCCTTCTGGTAGTTTTGCCTCACCCTTAAAAATCATTTCATCTTGCGAATCATTCACAATTGATCGGACGTAAAATTCATAGTTCTGACCATTTTTTGACTCATAACTCGCGATCATTAATTCATATTTATCAGCGACAGATTTCCCTTTGTAGTAAATGTAAAGTGTTGATTTTTGCTCGGTCGTCCATACACAAACATCGTCTTTATCTGTTTCCTTAATAGTCATTTCCAAAGTTCCATGAACCTTGTCAATGCCCTCATCAAAATGTGACGACTTATCAAGCGTTATCTTGTACTTTGCGCTAAATGGTATTGGACGAAAACTATCTTTATTATCTTTTAAAGGTGGATTGACTACGCCTATAGAATCCATTGCTGCTACCCCATCTTTTAGAGGAGCCGAAATAACCACATTTTCTTTAGAAACAATTGGCTGGGCTACAATTTGTGTGTCTGATGGTTCTGCACGCGCCTGGAAAATAAACACAAAGAATATAAAAATAAGCAGAGGGAAAGGACAGAAAGGTTTCATAAAAAGTGTTTTTTTCCTGTAGATATTACGTGTAACGTAGCATTTTCAGAACGTTATACAACCCTATTTCATACGATATCGGTTCATAAAAATAATATGTGTTAAAAATGCGACATTAAAGATCAAATAATTTATTGCAATAGCGGCGACCACGCGCCGTCTTCAGCTTCTTTTGGCGTACTAATTGGTCTTAAATTATAACCCGTCATATCCACCATATACAGCGAGCTTTTGTCACGTGCAGAGTTTTGTTTTGTGAACAACAAGTAACGTCCATTCGCTGACCAACAGGGAGCTTCAACCAACCAACCATTAGCAATCATACGTTCCCCTGTCCCATCAGGTGCCATTACGCCAATGAAAAACCCCCCACCTTCACCAAATTCTTGCTTTGTGAAAGCAATCAAATCTCCACGCGGAGACCAAACGGGTTGTGAATATTTACCTTCTCCAAAACTAACACGACGAACATCTGTTCCCATGGTGTTCATTATATATATTTTTTCTCTACCGCTTCGGTCAGAAGTAAATACAAGCTGTGTTCCATCAGGGGAATAACATGGTGACGTATCAATACTTACGTGATCGGTGAGACGCGTCATTTTTTTTGATTTGAGGTTCATTGTGTAAATTGCTGAACTGCCACTTTTAGTTAAGCTCATCACAATAGAGCTTGCATCAGGGGAGAATCTAGGCGCAAAACTCATGCCCTCAAATTTACCTAGTTTTTGCTGATAATTATTTTTAAGATTTATAAGAAAGACCTCAGCTGCACTGTTCTTAATTCTGAGGTAGGCAATATCTTGCCCTGATGGAGAATATCTTGGTGTCATCGCTAAACTCTTTGAGTCAGTAATTGGCGTAACACCATGGCCATCATAGTCCATGCGCATAAGACGTTTTGAACTCTTTTTCCCCTTAGTAACGGCCTCTGAATACACTATCTGCGTATTAAAGAAGCCAGCTTCATTTGTAACACGTGAATAAATCAAATCAGCCACGGCATGTGCAAGGCGCCTCCACTTTTTACGATCCCCACTCACTGATTTTGCTAATATTTGCTTTTTATCAAGGACATCGTACAAACGAAATTCAACAGTCATTGCTGAACTTGAGTCAAGAACAACCTTTCCTGTTACAATAAAACGTGCTTTCGTTTTTTGCCATTGGTTGAAATTAAGGCCTTTTGCTTGAACATCAGCAGCCGGCTGTACAAAATCTGTTTTTGGGATAGGCGCAAACAATCCACAATTATAAAGATCATTAGTAATTACATCAGAGATGTTAACACCTGCAGCCGAAGCATCTTTATTGGCAGCGCTTAAAAAATCAATAATTGCAACTGGATCAGGTTGAACCTGACCGCGCGTTATTTCTATAATTGCTGGGGCTTTAGCAGAATGAACAGAAAAGATTCCTGCTATAAATACTACGAGAGAAAAAGCGAACTGTTTCATGCTTTCTTTTCAATTAAGTTTAAGTTATCAAAAGTAGTATACGCACTAACCCATTAAAAGTCAGCAGAATTAGCGCGTATATTTTTAATGTTTAAAAAGTAATTAGCGATTGAAATAATGTGCAAACTCTTGTGGATGCGGACGAAGGCGAATATCATCTATCTCGGCTTGCTTTTGATCAATATACGTATCGATAAAATCTTTATCAAAGACACCACCCTGAAGTAAATATGCATGATCAGCAGAAAGAGCATCTAACGCTTCAGTTAATGAACCACATACAGAAGGCAAAGACGCTGCTATTTCTTTATGTTCAAACAAATCGGCAGTTTGCGGTTCACCAGGATGAATTTTATGTTCTATTCCATCAAGTGCAGCCATCAATAACGCTGAAAAGCACAAGTACGGATTTGCTGTTGGATCTGGAAAGCGTACTTCGAATCGTTTAGCGTTAGGTGATACAACATGCGGAATGCGACATGCCGCTGAGCGATTGCTTGCCGAATATGCACAAATAACAGGTGCTTCGTATCCAGGTACAAGACGTTTATAGCTATTTGTTGTAGGATTACAAAATGCATTCAAGCTTTTTGCATGCTTTAACACACCGCCAATAGCATAAAGTGCAAGTTCAGATAAACCTGAATAAGCATCACCTTTAAAAAGCGCTGTGTTCTCATCCCATAAAGACATATGCACATGCATACCCGAACCATTGTCACCAAAAACTGGCTTTGGCATAAACGTTGCTGTTTTTCCATACGTGCGCGCGCCATTTCGAACACCATACTTGAAAATCTGAAGATTATCTGCACAGTCTACTAATGTTGAATACATAAATCCAATTTCATGTTGCGCTGGCGCGACTTCATGGTGGTGACGTTCAACATTAAGTCCCATTAAAGATAGAGCTTGCGCAACATCTGATCTAAAATCCGTCAATACATCTACTGGCTGTACAGGAAAATACCCACCTTTGACAGCTGGCCGGCTCCCGTGATTAGTTGCATCAACGATTGAATTTCGTTGTGGAAATTCATCCGAATCTAAGTAATAAAATGAACGAGTCATTTCAGAAGAATACGCAACCGAATCGAAAACAAAAAACTCTGGCTCTGGACCAAAATAAGCTTTATTTGCAACTGAATGCTTATTCAAAAAGTGTTCGGCCTTACGCGCTATATTTCGTGGATCACGACTGTAAGGCGCACCATCATGAACAGTTCGTGTGTCAGCAAAAAGAAAAGCAGTTGCTATGCTTGCAAATGGATCAACTCTAACAGGATTATTTTTTGTAACATCGGGGAGAACAAGAAGATCTGACGCATTAATAGGTATCCATCCCTTAATAGAGGATCCATCAACGCAAAAACCATCTTTTAGGAAATTTTCATCCACTTGAGAAGTTGGGAACGACATATGATGCCAAACGCCATTCATATCCGTGAAACGAATATCAACAATTTGAATTTCGTTTTCATTTAAAAATGACAAAACAGATTGAATAGACGTGCTATTTTGTGGCTTTGTAAGTGACATGAAAGTTATTCCCCAAGAATAAATTTGAATTAAAATCAAACTACTCTACGAGAAAATTAAAATACTGACAAGCCCTAGCAGAAAGCAAAACTCACAAAATGAAAAATATTTATAACAAATAAAAAAGAGCCTATGGATTTAATTTCCACGGCTCCCCTCCATATTAATTACTCACTCAGCTCCAATATTTAAGCGCCAACAGCTTCTTGTTGAATGGCTACTACTTCTGAGCTGTATCCAGGAACAGCTTTCATGCTCAGCTTAATTTTGCCACGATCATCAAAGCCAAGAACTTTAACTTGCACAACGTCACCAACATTAACAATATCAGTAACTTTTGCAACGCGTCTATCAGCTAATTCACTCACGTGAACTAATCCGTCCTTTGCACCCATGAAATTCACAAATGCTCCAAATTCAGCTACTTTTACTACTGTTCCTGTATAAATTGCGCCAACTTCTGGGTCACCAGCAATTGACATAATTGTAGCAACGGCTTTATCAAGTGATTCTTGGCTGTGTGCAGCAACTGTTACAGTGCCATCATCTTGAATATCAATTTTAGCACCAGTTGTTTCACAAATTTCGCGAATAACTTTACCACCAGAACCAATAACGTCACGAATCTTCTCACGATTAATAGCGAACGTAGTCAAACGTGGCGCATTTTCGCTTACTGATGGACGCGCAGAAGTCATTGCTTTTGCCATTTCACCAAGAATATGCAAACGACCTTGCTTCGCTTGGTCAAGTGCTATTTTCATAATTTCAGGCGTTATGCTTGTAATTTTAATATCCATTTGAAGCGCTGTTACACCTGCTTCTGTCCCTGCAACTTTAAAGTCCATATCACCTAAGTGATCCTCGTCACCAAGAATGTCTGATAGAACTGCAAACTTTTCATTTTCTTTAATCAAGCCCATAGCAATACCAGCAACTGCCTTTTCAAGAGGAACACCTGCGTCCATCATTGATAAAGATGCGCCGCAAACAGTGGCCATTGATGAAGACCCATTTGATTCGGTGATTTCAGATACAGTACGAAGTGTGTATGGGAATTGTGCTTTTGAAGGAACCATCGGTGCCATTGCACGCCATGCTAGCTTACCATGACCAATTTCGCGACGACCTGGCCCTGAAACTCGCCCGACTTCGCCAACCGAATAGGACGGAAAGTTATAATGCAACATGAAACGTTCACGGTATTCGCCATCAAGCGAGTCAATGATTTGCTCATCTTGACCTGTGCCAAGTGTTGTAACAACCAATGCTTGTGTTTCACCGCGCGTGAATAATGCACTGCCATGCGTACGTGGTAATATACCAATTTCACATACGATAGGACGAATATCCGCTAAAGAACGGCCATCAACACGTTCAGATTTATTCAAGATATTGCCACGCAAGATGCTTGATTGCAGCTCTTCAAAAGCGATCTCAATCAAACCTTCATGCTCACCAAACTCACTACTAAGAGCATCAATAAGCTTCAATCGTGCAGCGTCAATTGCCGCATAACGATCCTGCTTTGATTTATGAGAGTATGCTTTTACTAAATCAGCTTCGATCACATCTTTTGTACGTTCTTTAACGATCTTAATAAGAGGATGTTCAGCAGCAGTAAGCCAAGCATCTTTTGACGCTTTTACTTTAAGTGATTCGATCATTTTAATAATTGGCTGAAAAGCTTCATGTGCAAAAACGACACCATCGAGCATTGTTTGCTCTGACAGCTCTTTTGCTTCAGATTCAACCATCAAAACGCCTTCTTTTGTACCAGCCACAACCAAATCAAGCGCACTCTCTTTGAGCTGAGCATATGTTGGATTCAATACAAATTGACCATCAATATAACCAACACGTGCCGCAC
>JANRCF010000014.1:0-18538 GCA_030727085.1 Alphaproteobacteria bacterium
GTATGATGGATGGCCGCCGTTTCTCGGATGGACTTCACCAAGCACTAGAAGCAAAAGAACATGTTACCGTTGAAATGGAAAACCAGACGCTAGCATCGGTTACATACCAGAACTTTTTCAGACTTTATCCAAAAATGGCCGGCATGACAGGCACGGCATTAACAGAATCTGTCGAGTTTGAAGAAATTTATAATCTTTGCCCTGTTGATGTTCCAACGAATGTGCCAATCGCCCGTATTGATTATGATGATGAAATTTTCTTAACAGCAAAAGAAAAGTATAACGCTGTCTTAAAACAAATTTGTGAATGTTATGAACGTAAACAACCAGTGTTGGTTGGAACGACAAGCATTGAAAAGTCTGAATTTATCTCAGAATTTCTAAAACAATCTAAGGTTCCTCACCAGGTACTTAATGCACGCTATCATGAACAGGAAGCTTACATTATTGCAGACGCTGGTCGCACAGGCGCTGTAACAATTGCAACAAACATGGCAGGCCGTGGTACCGACATTAAATTAGGTGGAAACGTTGAAATGCGTGTTGAACGTGAACTTGCAGAAGTTCCGGAAGGTCCAAACCGCGACCGTTTGATCGAAGAAATCAAACGTGATGTGGCTGCAGACCAGCTCCGCGTAAAAGAAGCTGGGGGGTTGTTTGTTATTGGTACGGAACGTCATGAGAGTCGCCGTATTGACAACCAGCTTCGAGGTCGTTCAGGTCGTCAGGGCGACCCGGGGGCATCACGTTTTTATATTTCTCTTGAAGATGACCTCATGCGTATTTTTGGTTCCCAAAAACTTGACGTTATGCTGCGTAAACTTGGCGTTGAAGATGGCGAAGCCATTTCACATCAATGGATTAACAAAGCGCTTGAACGCGCACAACAAAAGGTTGAAGCCCGCAACTTTGACATCCGTAAACACCTTCTTCGTTATGACGATGTTATGAATGATCAACGTAAAATTATTTACGAACAACGTCGTGACTTGATGAAAGCAGATGACATTTCGGAAATGATTAACGATATGCGTGAAGAAACAATTCACAGCTGTGTCGACGCCCATATCCCCGACAATTCATTGCCAGAGCAGTGGGATATACAAGGACTCCATGCAGAATGCATCCGGTTTTTTGCTCTTAATATTGATATGCAAGCATGGATTGATGATGATGGAATTACTGCGCTTGACGTTAAAAAACGAATCAATGCCCTTCATATGGAACTTCTGAAAAGTAAAGAGGAACACTACGGCGCATCTATGATTCGAATGTCAGAGCGCACGTTGCTGTTACGCATACTTGATCAAGCATGGAAAGATCACTTACTATCACTTGATCACTTACGACAGGGTATAAATCTTCGTACTTATGCACAAGGAAACCCTCTGAATGAATACAAAGGTGAAGCATACAACCTTTTCGTGTTTATGATGGGACGAGTAAAAGCCGAATTAATTTCTGCACTCTCTTACTTTGAATTATCTCTACCTGAAGGCTTAAGTGTAGAAAGTGCATTAGCGCCTACATTAGATTTTGATTCGATGATCGAACAAATGCCAAATTGGGCAGCAGAATTTGATGAGAACCAATCAGGTGAAGCAAATGAAAATTTACTAACACTCAATACCAGCGCGTCAAAAAATGAAATTGACCCCACCAACCCTGCGACTTGGGGGCGTGTGCTGCGCAATGCAGATTGTCCGTGTGGTTCAGGTAAAAAATACAAGCATTGCCATGGCGCGGTAGAGGCTTAAAAACATTAATTTAAAAGATAAAATTAAAGCATCCTTGCTCGAAAAGCGGGGATGTTTTTTTATGCTTTTATATGATGTAATTTTTTTTAAACACTTTTGTCATAAAATCTGCTTTAATTAAACTAATTCTACAGCGCTATCAAATTCACTAGGAGAGTTTTTTCAATGAAAAGCCGTAAGCTATCAGCCATCAACTACATTATTTTATCACTTGGATTTATTACTCTCTTATGGTTCGTAAAAGAAAATGTTGCAACGAAAACAGAAACACATATTAAGCACAAAGGCACGCTCGCATGCTTTAGTGATAACGAAAAAAATGGTAATAAGAAAACCTGTGAGTTATCAAGTGCTGCGCGTTTTGGCGAGTATATTGTTACCGCGAATGACAAAGTCGACGATGAAATTCTTTTGTATAAAATTGACTCTCTCACACAACAAACCTACCAACGAAAATACTACCAGCATTAAAAATAAAACTAGAGCCTGACTATAAAGTAAAAAAGATTGAATCAACATCTGTTTTTAAAGACTGGATCATCATGTTTGGGTCGTACGATCGAAATGTAGATCCACTATTTACAAAAATCATCGCCCTTAAATTTAATGAACAAACAAAAAAGGCTACTGACTTCCATGTTGTAGCAGGACCAGAACTCTACGATGTCTTTAAAAAGCTTATCAGCACCACCACACCAAATGGCGTAGATTATTTTAAAATTGAAGCTTCTGCAATTGTACCAAAGCCAGGTGACGAAACACAATCTATGCTTCTTCTCGGGGTTCGCGAAGATGGAAAAAGCTATAAAGATGACGAAAAACAAGCGACTACAAAAATCATCGGTGTAAGCATCACCGAAAAAGATGGAAAAGTTATCTTGGGAAGCGACTGGAAAATAATTTATAATCGTGAACACACAAAAGATTTTGGCATTTCAAGTCTTGAATATAACCCTGAAGATAAATTCTTATACGTCTTACTTGCTCTTGAAAAGAACCAGGCTCTTTCTGGCAAAATACTTCGGATCGGCTTGCCTGACTTATTTAACAATAAGCCACTTGAATCTGTCGATGAAGTATCTTTTAAAAATCACAAACCTGAAGGATTATCTTACTTAGGTCGGAATAAATTCTTTGTGATTGCCGATGACGACCGAGAGGAAACGCCATTACCTGATGCAAAGCGAGATATGAATGAAGCAGTTTATTGGATTATTAGCCAAAGAAGTAAATAATGAAATCACCACACGCGTCAATCTATCAAATATCACCTTACGTCGCCGGCAATGTTGTGCCGGCAGACTTTATCTTTACGCACAACTTAGCATCAAACGAAAATCCATTTGGCGCTAGCCCTACCGTGTACAACGCAATTGCAACGTTTGTAGAATCAAAAACGCATACCTATCCAGACGGTAACGCTGTTAAATTACGTAAAAAGATATCCGAAACATTCAGTATCCCCTTTCAAAACATTCTCTGTGGCTGCGGAAGTGAAGAATTACTACATTTACTTGCACGCACTTACCTGTCACCAGGCGACGAAGTACTGATCCCTCGCTATGGTTTTAGCGTATACAACATCGCTGTATTAAGTGCATCTGCCGTCCCCATTTTTGTAGAACGAGAGAGCAAAAATAAAACTCTAAACGTTTCTTCAATTATCGCAGCAGTCACCCCCAGAACACGCATGATATATATTGATCATCCAGGAAATCCAATTGGTAATTTTCTTGACTACGAAGCACTGACAAGACTCATTCAAACAGTACCGCCTACCGTCATGATTATTCTAGATGCAGCCTATGCGGAATATATGAATACATCTGAATCTTATACAGCAGGGCATGAATTTATAGAAAAACACCCTAACGTTGTCGTAGCGCGCTCTTTTTCAAAGGCATACGGACTCGCTGGCGTTAGGCTTGGCTGGATGCACGCAGCAGAAACAGTCATCGATGCAGTTAACCGTATACGCGCTCCGTTCAATACGTCGACACTCGCACAATATGCAGGTATAGCTGCCCTTGGTGATTTAGAATTTGTTTATAATGCAATTGCACATACACACGAATGGCGAAAAAAGCTAGATACAGTGCTGTGCGAGAATAACATGAGCTATATTCCTTGCTGCACAAATTTCACTCTTGTCCATTTACCTGGCCGCGCTACAGAACTTTATCATACCCTCGGCAAAAATGGCATTATTGTACGACCAATGACGATGTATAAATTAACAGATCACTTACGCATATCTATTGGGACAGCTGAAGCAATGACAGCGCTATTCAAACAAATACAACTATTCAACAAATAGAATGGCATCATTAATAATATTTTAATATTATTATGTCATGGTAATAGTTAAGTATTACTAGTGACAAAATGGTTTATGGAATTAATTTTATTTCACAATAGAAAATTAGTGTCAGCCAAGATGCTCTTTGTACCCTCCAACAATAATGCGTCTTATTATGTCTAAAGATGTATTACTAATCCGTTCTGACCAATATCATCTTGCCGTGCCAACTGATCGTCTGCTCGAGATTGTAAACCTCAAAGATTATCATGCACAACAACAAATGAATTTTGAGACAGAAATCCCCAGACATAGGCATGATCAATACAGACTTTGGCGCAATCATCTATTACCAGTTATTCATCTTGCTCATTTTATAGAGCCAGCTGCTCAAAGATCAGAATGTACATTTGGCCTGGTCTATCAAGCATCTGATTATGAAACACTTTACCTTGATATTGATCATGTTTTCGGCATCACCCACATTGATACAAGTAAAATGAAGCCTGTCTATGCGTCTAAAAATAATATTAATATGGCAAATCTAATACCAGAAAAGCATGTATTGGCATTTGTTCTAGGAGAAAATCAAAAAAATGACTAACAATAGATGGGGGAGAAGATACCAAGAGTAAAGTTTGAATGATTAAAAACCTATGCAAACTCTTACTTTGCAA
Source organism: Alphaproteobacteria bacterium (assembly GCA_030727085.1). Lineage (GTDB taxonomy): Bacteria > Pseudomonadota > Alphaproteobacteria > Paracaedibacterales > CAIOTO01 > CAIOTO01. Next base: position 4,734 of record JANRCF010000014.1, read on the forward strand.
TCATCTAACGGCACATTCTCAAAAACAAAACTTGCCTTATTCGCAAAAGCAGTTTAGAAAATAGATGGGCCCATCACATTAAAAAGAAACATGACAAAGTTTTTAGATTTTGAAAAACCAATCGCAGACCTTGAAGGTAAAATAGAAGAATTACGCCATATTTCTGGACGTGACCTTAATATAGTTGATGAAGTTGCACGCCTGCAGAATAAAGCAGATCGTATGCTTCGCCAAACATACCAAACGCTTACACCATGGCAAAAAGTTCAAGTTGCACGTCATCCTGATCGTCCTAAATTCTTTGATTACCTTAATATGCTCGTAGATGATTTCATGCCTCTATCTGGCGACCGTGTATTTGGTGAAGACTGCGCCATCATTGGTGGGTTTGGCAAATTACTAGGACGCTCTGTTATGATCATTGGTCAACAAAAAGGCCACGATACAGAATCGCGTGTCAAACACAACTTTGGCATGCCAAAACCTGAAGGATACCGTAAAGCACAGCGACTCATGCGTCTTGCGGATCGTTTCAACCTTCCTGTTATTACCTTCGTCGATACAGCAGGCGCGTTTCCTGGCATCGAAGCAGAAGAGCGCGGCCAAGCGGAGGCCATCGCAAGTTGTATAGCTGTTTGTCTCGATATTAAAGTCCCTCTCCTCACTGTCATTATCGGAGAAGGTGGTTCTGGTGGTGCAATCGCTATCGCTGCTGCCAACACAATTTTAATGCTGGAACACGCTATTTATTCCGTCATATCACCTGAAGGCTGTGCTTCCATTTTATGGCGAAGTGCGAGCAAGGCATCAGAGGCAGCAGAAGCGCAAAAACTAACAGCGCAAGATTTAATTCAACTGGGGATCATTGATAAAATTATTCCAGAACCAATTGGTGGTGCGCATCGTCATAAAGCTGCAATTTTGCGTCAGGTAAAAGAAACCATAGAAGGTGCGCTCATACCCTTGATGGCAACTGAAGGAAATCAATTACGTAAAGATCGTCGTGATAAATTTATCAAAATGGGCCAAAAAGGATTGTAGATTTTTCTTAAGCATCCTTTTTTGTCATTCCCGCGCAGGCGGAAATCCAGAAAATCCAATTAAAAACCCTAAAACAGCCATGGCCCCCTGCCTATGCTGTGATGACAATGTTGGAATCAAATCATGAAAAAAAATAAATCCATAAATAACACTCTCACTAAAATAAAATATACACTGCCCATTATTATTGGCACGCTGGCATGTGATCAATTAACAAAACTTATGGTTCTTTACACACTTGTAAAAAACCAAGTTGTGCATATTTTTTCTTTTTTCAATTTCGTTCTCATTTTCAACACAGGTGTAAGTTTTGGCATGTTTCAATCCAATGGTATGCTAGGATTTTGGATTTTAATTTTGATTGCCTCGGGTCTTTGCATCTGGCTATGTTACATCATTAGCCAAAGCAACGACCGCATTGAACATATTTCATACAGCCTCATTATTGGTGGCGCTCTCGGAAATATAATGGATCGCTTTTTATACGGTGGCGTCGTTGATTTCCTACAGTTTCACATTAAAAAATATTATTGGCCAGCATTCAACATAGCAGATTCGGCCATTGTTATTGGTGTAGCTCTTGTATTAGGCAGTCAAACATGGCATTCTTTTAGAAAATCAACCAAAAAGATAACACGATAGTAGAGTATTTATGAAAAAGCATATTGGAGCAGTTCTATTAGGTTCAGCGGCCATCACACTAACAGGCTGCGATACATTCAGAAACACATTTGGCCTGGACCATTACCAAGCTGATGAATTTAATGTAAGCGATAATCCACCACTTAGCATGCCGCCAAGCTATAATTTAACCCCGCCTGCAAATAATTCATCTGGAAACACAGAAAAAAAAATAGCCGACAGTGAAAATACGACAAAAAAAGCAAAAGAAGCTTTGCTAGGTCGTGCAGAAAAAACAAAAAACGCATCGACGAATAGCGGCAAGGCTGTTGTTCAAAAAGCATCTGAAGTTCAGAAAGCAGATCCAGAAATCCGTAAAACAGTTACTGCAGAAAAAGAATCATTATCAAGTGATTCGGATTCACTCCCAAATAAATTATCGAAAATGGGAGAAGAGATCGCTAAAAATGCAAAAAACACGTCAAACACAAGCGACAAACCAGAAAAAGATCTTTCATCTGTTGCTCAGGTAAAGACGGAGCAAAGCTCTTCATGAAAAATTGGCTGCGAGGCACTTTATACATAGGGTGCATTTTTTTTACAACGGAGAATCATCTAATGGCTTCACAAGCGTATGCCTCAATGCCAACGAAAACTGCACGTGCATCAACAGCAACTATTGATGTAAAAGACTTTACACTTAAAGACGGCCAAGTTGTTTGGTTTACAACAGACCCAGAACTTGATGTTGTCACAATTGCTCTTTGCTTTCAGTATGCAGGAGCCCGATCTGATCCAAAAGATAAGCCAGGCTTAGGTGCTTTTTTAGTTGCAATGCTTGATGAAGGCGCCGGCCCTTATGACAGTCAAGCTTTCAAAAAAAAACTCATTGAGAAAAATGTTAATTTCTCAATTTCTATAAATCAAGACGACATAACAGTTCTTTTCAAAACCACTTCCTCTAATGTAAGTGAAGCTTTCAATCTCATCAAATTAGCACTCACTGAGCCATGCTTTACAAACGATGCACACGCACGCACGCAAAAGCAATTGACAGCATCCTTGATGCAATCAATGCATAAACCTGAAGCTATTGCGAGGGAAAAAATTATTGCAGCTATTTTAGGTGATGATCACGTCTACACTAAAAACACTGAAAAGCAATTAGCTGCACTAACCAGCATCACAAAAACAGATCTAGAAACGCATCTTAAACAACACATAACGCAAGCAAATCTAAAAATTGCTGCTGCTGGAAATATAACTGAAGACACCCTGAAAAAAAATTTAGAAGACCTTATTTCAGCATTTCCAAAAGGAAAAAAAATAACACAAATACCAAACGACAAATTGCTGAATTCGGGAAAGATTATTCATGTCGAAATGAATGTTCCACAAGCAACTATTATGTTTGCTCACCCAGGCATTACACGAAATGATCCAGACTTTTATGCCACCCACTTGTTGCTACAGGCGCTTGGCGGTAACGTTTTTGAATCACGCTTATGGAAAGACATTCGAGAGAAGCGAGGGCTTGCCTATCATCTTTCTCTAGGACTTTTTTCGCAAAAATTGCAATGTGGTATACTCGGTGTAACAGGCACAAAAACAACTTCGGTTCAAGAGGTTATAAAGTTAATCAAAGAGCATTGGAAAAATGTGGCGGAAAACGGCCTGACACCAGAAGAACTTAAATTGCAAAAGCAGTTTTTAAATGAATCCTACCCGCTTGATTTTACAAAAACATCAAGAATAGTAAGAGCATTACTTTCTTACCAAAACGAGAATTTATCAAAAGATTATATATACGAACGTGAAGCCCTTTTTAACCAAGTGACAGTGGATGATATAAAACGTGTTGCGAAGCGTTTACTTAAAGAAAATGAATTGACTTTTTTAATTGTTGGGAAAAAGGAATAAGTAATGCTGCTTCGTTTACGTTTCTATTTCTTTATATTCACATTACTCACTGGATCAATGCAAATGGCAGATGCTGACAAAAAAACACTCATTAATGCCCAAACACATACCCTTGAAAACGGCCTTAAAATCATCGTTGTCCCAAATGGCCTAGCACCTGTGGTAACGATTGGGCTAATCTACAACATTGGAACTGCTGATGATCCACTCGATCAAGTAGGTCTTTCTCATTTTCTTGAGCATATGATGTTCAAAGGAACAAAAGAAATTCCTGGGGGCGAATTCAACAAACTAATCATACGAAATGGTGGTCACAACAACGCATACACCGAGTATGACCATACATTTTATTACACGACAATTGCTGCAAAGCACCTCGAGCTAATTCTAAAATGTGAAGCTGATCGTATGCGCAATTTAACATTCACCCAAGAAGAAGTGACGTCGGAAATTAACGTTGTTCTTGAAGAAAGACGTATGCGCCTTGACAATAATCCATTTGGCATTGCATCCGAGAGATTTCTGCGCGCTATGCATCCACACCACCCTTACGGTGTTCATCCTATTGGACTACCTCATCATATCAAGAAATACACATACAAGTCAGCACGCGACCATTATGACAGCTACTATCGTCCTAATAATGCAACGCTTTTGATCGGTGGAAAAGTCACACTTGCAGAAGCACTTCCACTTATTAAAAAATATTTTGGTGAGATTAAATCTGCGCCTATCCCTGCGCGCAATCGCCCCCAAAATCCTCCACGTGAAGGGCTTACCGAAACGATAACTCAACACAACAAACGAAACTCAATCATTCAGCTTCAATTATCGTACGATGCACCTCATTTCCACAGCGAGCTGGGTAAAAAGCATTATTATGCTTTACTCATGCTAGAGTACTTACTTGGTGGAAATGCAACAACAGAATTTTATCATCATCTTGTTGAACGTAAAAAACTAGCTGTTCATGTTTCGTGTAATTATGATGGAGATTCAATTGACCCCAAAGATTTTTCAATTTCAGCGGCGATAGAACCACAGGGCAATGTTGAAGCACTTAAAACCGAAATCAATAAACTGCTTGTACAAATTCAGAAAGATGGTGTATCAAAGGATGATTTAGCACGCGCAAAAATTGATATGATCGGAAAACTTGCATTTCTAAAAGATGGCACAAAAAAATTACTAACAACAATTGCTGGTTTTGTCGCCAAGGGGTTTGCGCTTGATGATCTCAATAACTGGAGCCAGAGAATTGAAGCTGTAACAAATGATGACATCATAGCCGCGGCTCAACTTGTTTTCAAAAAGGCTCCCCCAGTAACCTTGGAAATTTATCCTGAATCAAAAGAAATGGCAACAAAAACTGAAGCTGCTGCATAACGAATAAAATATTGTCTATGGCACACGATATAAAAGAACCACTTGGCACCATTTTTACGTTTCATCAGGCGGGTAGTACAATGAAAGTTACTGCACTTTGTGAAACCACACTTATTGAAGTATCTGTCATCGCGCCAACTTCACTGCCACAAGAAGATATGCAATTATTAGCATTTCGAAAACTCCAACATATGATCAAAAAACAATCATGATTTTTCGTCTACGATCCATTTTATTCGACCTTTTCTTCTATACATTTACAACAATGTATTTAGTTTTCTTTTTGCCTTTCGCACTCTGGGCACCAAGAAAATTAATTTTCATTCTCTTTCGTGCATGGACGCGTATCTGCATTAGAATGCTCGCTATCATTGTTGGGCTGCATTATACAGTACGTGGCCGCGAACATCTAAATGCGACAACACAAAATGGGGCATGTATTATTGCCTGCAAACACCAATCCGCGTTTGATACTATTTTCATTTCAATGTACTTAGACGACATTGTGATTATTTCAAAAGGGCAACTTGCTTCGATTCCTTTCTTTGGTTATTACCTTAAGAAACTCGGAACCATCTTTATTGATCGTGAAAATAAAGCATCAGCTATTCGTGACCTTGTTAAGCAAAGCCAAGAAGCCATATCAAACAACAGATCTCTGTTTATTTTCCCCGAAGGTACACGTGCAAAACCAGGCGAGAACATCCCCTATCAACGCGGCATTAGCCTTCTCTATCGAAACTTAAATGTACCTGTCATTCCTGTAGCACTTAATACAGGTGTATTCTGGGGAAGAAAATCAATGTTCAAGCGCCCGGGGATGATTGTTATCGACATTCAGCCCCCTATTCCAGCAGGCTTAGAGCGTGATCATTTTATGGATGTTTTACAAAAAACAATCGATACAGCATCTGACAATTTACTTAACTCAACGGCAGAAAAACGAAAAAAAAAGTGGCTTAAAAAATTAGCAATACTTATCATTGGAACAAGCTTAACCATAGGACTTGCCGGCTATTTTGGTGCAAAAGCATTTCTAGACCACACACTTAACAAAGCAGGAATTAACTTTTCCACAAGCAGAATTCATATTGGTCTGCATACCTTACCAACATATAAGTTAACAAATGTAACGATCAAGTCACCGGCGATTGTTGAATCATCTCTAGCAGCACAATCAGTTCGACTAACAGCAACAGGGATAAAAAAGTTCACGCTTGAAGCAAAAAATATAAGCATTCAACTTTACCAAAACATCTTTTTAACTATAAGTGACTTAGAAGCATACGTAGTACCTCGTTCAGAAAATGCATTAACGTTTAATCTGCCGTACATGCATATGCAAAATACCACAATCAAATTTGGTTCATTTTCATCAATACTTCCTACAATTGAAGGAAATTATAATCAAAACCATAATGACTTAAATTTCTCATTGAACACACCGCGTCCTTCCCCAGTGAATCTTCCAATTCTTTTGACAAAAGGTTCTATCGCCTTAAAAGGCAATACTACAAAAGGAAAAATTGAAGCACAAACCACCTTCGGTAACTCTTTTATTGATGCTTTGCAACAGCAAGGAACAATTACCAACACAAAGGCAAATGAACTAAAGAAAGCATTAAAGCCTATTGAACACGAAAGAAATCAAGATTTAAGACAAATAATTATTCCAATTGAAAATTAATGATTTCTGGCTATCTACTTCAATCTTTACACTTGATTTTTGTACAAAAACAAAACATAGTTAATGTACAAGAATCAAAAAAAGATGCATCCCATGGCAAACAATAAGAATACAAATAAAAAACCATCAGCTGGCGGAAAGCGTGAAGGCTCAGGACGCAAGCCAAACTCTGGTAAATTCAAAGAGCCTACAAAGGCAATTCGTGTGCCGGAAAGCTATGTGGAAGATCTAACGACGTGGCTTAATGAAATTGCAAACAATCCTGAATCATCTCAACCTGATTTTCCATTTCCTACACACAATTTCAAAACGGCCACTTTAAAGCCAGAAGCTTTTGCAAATATTTTAGTGCCAGAAGTCTCGCCAGCCCTACTCGCTATGCCATTTTACGACTGCAGTGTATCGGCTGGATTCCCCTCCCCTGCGGATGATAGCTTTGGTCTCACCATGGATTTAAACAAGCATCTTGTGCAAAATGCACCGGCAACATTCTTTGTCCGCACCTCTGGCGAGTCTATGTTAAATGCAGGCATCAATGACGGCGACCTGCTGGTTGTTGATCGATCACTTATTGCTAAAAACAATGATATCGTTATTGCCGCTGTTGATGGTGACTTAACTGTAAAACGACTTGTCCATAACAATGGAAAAACCATCTTACAAGCAGAAAACCCAGCCTTTTCAAACATTGAATTATCAGGTGACATGGCCGTTAGCCTTTGGGGAGTCGTTACAAATGTCATTCACAGTTTGCGCAATTAATAGCCCATCGCTGTTTGCGCTTGTTGATGGCAATAATTTTTTTGTTAGTTGCGAACGCGTATTTAACCCTAGCTTAAATAACAAACCCGTCATTGTTCTTTCCAGCAATGATGGCTGTGCCATTGCCCGCAGCAACGAAGCAAAAGCGCTTGGCATTGCCATGGCAGCTCCCCTACATACATTCGCACACCTTATCAAAACACACGGCATTAAAACATTGTCATGCAACTTTGAACTTTATGGCGATATGAGCAATCGAATGATGCACACCTTACAAAGGTTTGCCCCTGATGTAGATATTTACTCTATCGACGAAGCATTTTTAGACATATCACGCTTAAATCACAATGACTACTCTCTTTTTGCACAATCTATTTACGACACAATTTTAAAACATATTGGTCTCCCCATCACAATCGGTGTTGCACGCACAAAAACACTCGCAAAAATAGCCAATCGCACCGCAAAGAAACAACAAAAACCATACTTAATAATGACAGCTCCCGAAGATGCCACACACGCACTACAAACAACAGATCTATCAAGCGTATGGGGTATTGGCCGCGCATTAGCACCAAAGCTTAAAAAACTAGGTATTTACACAGCGTATGATCTTGCCATCAAAGACCCTATGTGGGCACGAAAAGTAATGGGTCTTAGTGGGGAACGTTTAGTGCGCGAATTACAAGGCATTGCATGCTATGAAAACAGAGAAGAAACAAATAAAAAAAGTATTCAGGTCACCCGCAGCTTTGGCGCTCGTCTTAAAGAATTTAATGATATAGCCGAAGCAATCTCAGCACATGCAACACGGCTGGGCGAACAACTGCGACAAAAAAGATTACTCGCGCCAGCGCTTTCTGTATTTTGCAGAACCAGCCTATATTCAGGAAGCACACCTTATAACGGAATTGGAATAATTGCTTTTGACACCCCGACAAATGATACATCAACACTGATAAAAGGCGCTTTACACGCACTGCGTCAAGCCTTTCAACCAGGCCACATCTATCAATCAGCAGGGATTCATGCACTGGATTTAGTGAGCGAGGGAGCCTTTAAGCAAAAGAACTTGTTTATTCCCCCCAAAAAAGAATCAGAGACATCCACACACTCAAAAAAGCTAAATCAAGCAATTGATTCGCTTAATCAACACTATGGAAAAAACACTCTTTTTTGGGCATCAAGCGGCATCAACCCTCGTTATCAAGTGCGGCAAAACAACAGAAGCCCGCGTTATACGACCAGATGGGAGGAGCTGCCAATGGTAAGATGAATGTGAAGAAGAAGATCTACCTTGTATAAGGTAGCCTATTTGCTGATCTTAGGAAAGGTGCATATAAAATCACTCCCACCTTCAGGAACTGATTGAACATATATTTCACCATGATGGTCATTCGCAATTTTCTGACATGTAGCAAGCCCAATGCCAGACCCTTCATATTGAGTCTTACTATGAAGACGCTTAAACATCGTGAATATACTTTCATGATATTCCCGTGAGATTCCTATACCATTATCACACACATGAAACTCCCAAAAAGAATCATGATCCACTACAAATATATTCATAACAAGTGGTTTTTCAGAGTGAAACTTGAGTGCATTACCAATTAGATTTGTAAAAAGTTGATTTATTTGGGTTGGCTCACCTATAATTTGTGGTAAATTTTTAATATTTATTTGTGCACCTATTTTAGAAGTTTGATAATCAAAAACTTCTTTTATATCACACATAATTTTATTCATATCTAGAAGTACTTTTTTGTGCTCTGTTCGCCCCGCAATTTTGGAATAAAGTAAAATATCTTGAATTAAGGCACTCATACGATCAATCCCCTTGTAGATATGGCGCATATAAGCTAATGACTCTTCATCAAGAAGTTCCAGGTTATGAGCGAATAATAAGTGAATAAAATTAGATATACTGCGTAAAGGCTCTTTCAAGTCATGTGAACAAACATGAGCAAAACTTTCAAGTGCTTGATTTGAAAGTTTTAAAGAGTTATTTAAACATTCAAGTGCTTGATTTGATTGTAGAAGTTCCTGCCTTGATTGCTCTAATGCTTGAGTAGAGTGTTTTAAGTTTTCAATGAGAATTTCCAGCTTTTTTTCAATATTAATATGTTCTGTTATTTCATATAAATAACTAACAACTCCACCAATTGATCCACCTGGCATATACCAAGGAAATATAAAACCTGAATGCCATTTTTCATCACCCCAAATATGAACTTTTTCTGAAGTCCAGCTAACTATTTCTCCGCTTAATGCTCGCTGATGATACTCTTTCCAGGACGCAGGCTGATTTAGATAAACTTCATGATGCGATTTTCCTATAAAGTCCTGCTCGTCAGAAAGATTGGCAACTATTTTCCACGCATTGTTTACATATAAATGTGACATTTTATTATCGAATATAGCCACTGGGGACGGCAAATGTTCGACCAAGGATGCGATGGGGGCATGTGCTTTTCTTTCATTATTCCTAACAATATTAATACTAAGAACACTGCTTGTTGCCTCAATTAAAGGAACAATAAAATCCAAACAAAATTCATCAAAAGATTCACTTCTTTTGAACATGAGAATCCCTCTCTGATTAAAAGGGAAGTTAAAATAAATTCCTAATAATGACGTTTTATCACTATTTTGAAAACCATGATCTTCGTTGAAAAGAATTTTTTCAATAAATTTAACTTCTTCTGTTGATGATTTTAAAAATTTAATATCAAAACCATTTAAATCATGAAATTTTTTTGGATTAGCACAAGAAGAAAATATGAATTGAGCATCAGAATGATGTGTGAATTTCTTAAAAGATTTAATGATTTCTTCGCACGTATCCTGAAGTTGAAAACCATCTTTTTGATATTCTTTGATACGCTTAATTTCAACAGATAAAAGTTGCGTTTGCCCAAGCTGAATTTCTGTCTCTTTAAGTTTCGTTATATCCGTACATGTTCCAACAACACGTAATGGATTACCATCGTTATCAAGTTCAATAACTTTTCCACGCATACCAAACCAACGCCACTGACCATCGCGACATAAACTCCTGCTTTCCGAAACAGCATATAGTGTTTGCTTGCTTTTAATGCTTTCAAGCATTAAATCAATGTGAATTAAATCATCAGGATGATTTATATGGTACCAAGCACTAAAATCTTGAGTAATATTTGTTGTTTCAAACGCTAAAATTCCCGACAAATATGGACAAATCAACATTTTATCATTAGGAACACTCCAATCAAAGTAAGCAAATTTGGAACGTAGTGAAGTGTTGTTTGAAGGGAGTTCATGCGCCTGAGTTGTATATAAAACTGACATAATTAATTTCTACGCTAAAAGAATAATATTAGAAAAATAATAAAACATTTTGTAAGATACTGAGATAATTTCAATTATCGTAACATGAATAATATCTTTTACGTATGTCTAATTTTAAATAAAAACAACATATTAACTAAATATAATCTAAAATACTTTTAAATGAGCATAAGCTGATTTGTCAGTTAAAATTCAGCGACTATTTATAGTTCGAAAAAAAATCATAAAATGAAATAAAACATTCATTTTATATGAAAAAAAACAACAGAAACCATTCAATCAAAAAAAAATAAATAAATCATGCACGTGATACTATCAATCAACCACAGGTAGAAAAAACACTGCAAAAACACTTTTTAAGATATCAAGTGACATTAACCTTCGGGATGTTTTCAAACAAAGACATTGCTATGTCAACTCATTCCCAAACATTTCACTTGACCCGCAACCCGCGTTTTCACATGCTTAATGCACACGCCCAAAATTAGAATAACTGCATGCAAAACGACGGACTTCTCTGGACACCATCTCGCGCAGATCAAGAGTCATCCTTGATTTATGCATTCGCAAAACGCGTTGGCCACGACACCTACCCTGACCTCCATACATGGTCATGTAATAACACAAGTGAATTTTGGGAAAACGTATGGGACTTTTGCGGCATGATTGGCAATCGCATAGGCACCATTTGCTCAAACAATTCTTCTATGGAACACACACGATTCTTTGAACACAGTCGCCTTAATGTTGCTGAAAACTTACTCCGCCGGACAGGAACAGATACAGCTATTACTTTTTGGAATGAATCGTTAGAAAAACGCACACTATCCTTTGATGATATTAGAAGCCAAGTCAGCAGCGTGGCACAATTCTTAACGGCCAATGGCGTTGTTGCCGAAGACCGCGTCGCTGGATATCTCCCCAACATTCCAGAAGCCATTATCGCCATGATTGCAACAGGCCAGCATCGGCGCCATATGGTCATCGTGCTCACCTGATTTCGGCACACAAAGCGTCTGCGATCGATTCTCGCAAATCACACCAAAGATACTAATTACAGTTGACGGATACACTTATGCCGGAAAAAGTCATGAACTGCTCGATAAAATTCCAACTATCAAAAGCCATATCCCCAGCATCTCTAATGTCGTTATTATTCCTTATCTTAAAACACTACCAATACCCGATGAATTTACCTGTTATGAAACCATTCTTAAAACGTATACGCCAAAGCCATTCGTCTTTGAACCTTTTCCGTTCAATCATCCACTACTAATATTATTTTCATCGGGCACAACAGGCATACCAAAATGCATTATCCATGGTGCTGGCGGCACACTCATTCAACACATGAAGGAACATCAGCTGCAGTGCAACATTAAGCCAGGTGATACTGTTTTTTACTATTCAACCTGTGGTTGGATGATGTGGAACTGGCTCGTCAGTGCACTTGCATCAAATGCAAGTCTAGTTTTATTTGAAGGATCGCCTATGCATCCAACACCGGAAGTGCTCATGGATATGGCGCAAGATGTTGGTGTCACACTTTTCGGCACATCGGCAAAATACTTAAATTCCTTAAGCAAGATGAATTTCACGACAAAACATACCTTAGCCGAGCTTCGCACAATCACATCAACTGGATCGCCGCTTTCACCCGAAACCTTTGATTATGTCTACAGCAATATCAAATCCGATGTTCACCTTGCGTCTATCTCTGGCGGAACAGATATTGTTTCGTGCTTTTTAATTGGTAATTTAATGCAGCCTGTTTACCGTGGTGAATTGCAAGGGGCTGGGCTTGGCTATAAAATTGAAGTTTTTGATGATAGTGGCGTCCCTGCACCAAACGGAAACCAAGGCGAACTTGTGTGTACAGCTCCATTTCCTAGCCAACCTATTGGTTTTTGGGATGACCCAAACAATCAAAAATATCACAGTTCATATTTCGCACGCTTTGATAATGTGTGGCATCACGGCGACCGTATTGAGCATACAATACGCAACGGATATATTATTCACGGAAGATCCGACACAGTTCTAAACCCAGGTGGGGTGCGCATTGGAACAGCCGAGATTTATCGCCAGGTTGAGCAAATTGGTGAAGTAATTGAATCACTTGCCGTGGGGCAAGAATGGCAAGGTGATATTCGGATTATTTTGTTTGTAATGCTAAGGCCAGGGATCACATTGGATGACAATCTAATTAGACGAATAAAAACGCAAATACGCAATGAAACAACGCCGAGACATGTGCCCGCAAAGATTATCCAGGTAGCCGACTTACCACGCACAAAAAATGGAAAACTTGCTGAAGTTGCTGTTCGCAATGTTATTCACAGGATTAACAACACAAACCTCGCAGCACTTGCCAACCCTGAAAGCTTAGAGGCGTTTCGAGGGCTGGAGGAACTTACTGTTTAGATCAAACAATCGTGCACACTTCATCAAATGTCAGACGCGGCAAACGGTCATAAGCTTTTGTCTCGTCTCCATACCCTAAATTACACAAGAAATTTGAACGATATTTTGTACCAGCTAAAAAGATTTCATCAACCATCGTTGCATTAAAACCAGACATTGGTCCGCACCCCAGTCCCTTTGCACGAGCCGCCAAAATAAAATAGGCTGCTTGCAACGTGCCATTGCGAAAGGCATGAATAAACGTATCATTTTCAGTTTGTGTGAACCAAGGCTTAGCGTCAACATGTGGGAATGTCACATCAAGTTTATTGTAAAATTCCATATCATACGCAAAAATCGCTGTTACTGGTGCAGCCATCGTCTTTTCCAGATTACCTTCAAATAGGGCTGGACGTAACTTTTCTTTTGCTTCACGTGTCTTTACAAAAACAATTCGAATTGGCTGACAATTAGCACTCGTTGGTGCCATCTTGCACAAGTCATAGATTTCCGACAACAATACGTCAGGAATATCCTTGTTTAACCAGTGGGAATACGTTTTAGCCTTCGTGAAAATTTGATCAAGGACAACTGCATCAAGTGAATGAGACATAAAAACTCCGAAGTGTGTGAATACTTACTTAGAGTGTATACC
>JANRCF010000014.1:18548-24890 GCA_030727085.1 Alphaproteobacteria bacterium
GTGTATACCGACACCAGGCCCAAAAGCTACGCGTATTTTTTTATTAGGTGCTTGCATACTCAGTGCAGATAATTTATCGCGACCGCCCCAAATTTCCATAACACGCTTTGTATACGCTATACGACGCGTTGATGCATTATAATACTTTACAGCATCGAACCATGTACCATGTTTTTTGTATAACGATGTCAAAAGTTCAGCAGCAAAACGAATGTTATGATATGGATCCAAGGCACGCTCAATACTTTTAAGCTTAGTTTTATGGCTCTTAAAACAAAGTTGCATTGCGCCCAAGTAAATATTTTCACCCTTTTTCATTTGTGCGGATACATATTTAACAGCATCTCCATGCGATTTAAAATAATGCGCACGTCCACGTGAATGTACAGCGAATGGTTTTTGCCCAGATTCAACCATAGCAACAGCTGCTAATAAATTCTTTGGGATATTGTATTCCGTTTCGATCTGACTAATGATCTCAGAGCAATCGATTGAATGCATCACTGCATCACTATTATTTTTATTTAATCGTTTTATTTTTGGTAGCACGTTAGCCTTAGTCTGAAAACTAAGTGTGGAAAAACCAAGCAATGTCATTATTATTATACGTTTAATCATTGATCTGTTGAACCTCTATTACTTCAGGAATATAAAACTTCAGCATACTTTCAATACCTGACTTTAACGTTACTGTTGAACTAGGGCACCCTGAACAAGCACCTTTCATTTTTAGATACACAATACCGTCAACAAATGAATGAAGAACGATATCACCACCATCGTTAGCAACAGCTGGACGAACGCGCGTATCTATAATTTCTTGTATTTGTTTAAATACTGGATCTGTTGATTTTTCTGCTAGATCTAACACCTTATCGTAATTCATTATAATGGGCAAATCGTTAACAAAGTGTTCCATTATGATGCCTAAAACGTGAGGCTTTACAACAAACCAATCTTTTTCCTGATCTTTCGTGATCGTAATAAAATCAGCGCCAAAAAAGACACTTTCTACGCCATTAGCACTAAGTAGTCTTTTAGCAAAAGGAGAGTTTTCACAAGAGTCATTTGCGTCAAAAGAAATTGGGTCATTATCACCCATCACAGTTCTACCTGGTATAAACTTCAAGCTTTCTGGATTTGGTGTTTCTTGAGTCTGAATAAACATTTAACGGATCTACACTCTCTTTTCTAGATGTGGCCAACCCTAGTCATATTTAGATGCTTTGTCAATCTTAAATTTACAAACTCATAGATAGGCCAGCCTTAAGTAAAAGTGAATACAATCCAACTAATTAAATAAAATTGACTTTAATCGAGAAAAAGATTCTTCAACCCCCGTAATATCATCACTCCGTTGCCCTAAAAAGGTAGATATTTGTGGAAAAAGTTCAATTGCTCGATCAACTTCAGCATTCGACCCAGTACGATATGCACCTAAACGAATCATATCCGCCATGTCTTCATAGGTAGAAATAAATGTTCGTGCGCTCTGCACAATCTCTTGTTCTTCTTGAGAATGGCATGCAGGAACAGCACGTGAAACACTCCGCAAAATATTGATAGCCGGAAATCGCCCACGCTCTGCGATGGAGCGATCAAGCACAATATGCCCATCAAGTGTTGCACGCACGGCGTCTGCAATTGGTTCATTCATATCATCACCATCCACAAGAACAGTGAACAAAGCCGTAATGTAACCTGTTTTTCTCTTTTTACCATTTTGTGGATGTGCCAGAAAATTATTTTCATAATCAATGCCAGGCCCTGCGCGCTCGAGCAATTTAGGTAATTCAGCAAATGTACTTGGTGGATATCCTTTGGTGGTAGGTGGCTCGCCAGCAGAAAGACCAATCTCACGCTGCGCCATCGCAAAACGTGTCACGCTATCCATTAAACACAAGACAGACAAACCCTGATCACGAAAGTATTCGGCAATGCTTAAGGTCAAATGTGTCGCTTGGCGACGCATCAATGGTGACTCATCCGATGTAGCAACAACAAGAACACTTCGTTTCAACCCTTCCTCACCCAATGTCTCTTCGATAAAATCTTTAACTTCACGACCACGCTCGCCAATCAATCCAATCACACAAACATCACACTCTGTATTCCGTGCAAACATCGATAAAAGCATCGACTTACCAACACCAGATCCTGCAAAAATACCAAGGCGTTGACCTTTGCAGCATGTTAAAAACGTATTTACAGCGCGAATTCCCACATCAATTCGATCAACGACGCGCGCTCGCTTACTGGCCGGAATGGGCGTTGCATGCAATGGATATTCTTCAAATCCTGACTCAAGATCCCCCTGCCCATCAATTGGTTCCGCCAATGCATTTAATACGCGTCCACACCATTTTTGTGAAGGTTTAATGGTTGCAATACCATGCTCAAACACAACACGACTACCAGGGCTAATACCAATAACAGATCCAAAAGGCATAACGAGAACATGGTCATTTTCAAACCCAACAACTTCGCCTTTAATTGTTGCATCCGTTACGTAAGCATGGGAGTTTTCTTCATCGAAATTAGGATGAATCACACAACGCGAGCCAACACTAACTATTTTATTTTTGATTTCTACAGTTAAGATAAGCCCTTGAATCGCAGAAACTGTTCCATAAATTTTAATGGCTGACAGGGCAGAGATTTGTTGATTTAATGACTCAAGCATAACACCTACTTTGCATGTGATTTAGGCAAGGTTAACCAGGTTTTATCATCAGGGACATCTGCTTCATTCTTTTCAATGGAAAGCGTTCTTTGAATGGCCAAAACATCATGTGATGCAGCATGCGTTTCTGCTTTTATTTTATCGTATAACTCACGGCGTAAAACTTTTTCTGTCTCGGGGAATTGAAACCCTAGCTTGACACTTTTTCCCTGAATCTCAACAAGTGTTACTTCGATCACATCATTTATAATAATCGCTTCACCAATTTTTCGTGTTAAATAAAGCATTTGCGCCTCCTGCACATCGAACGGTTGTAGCGTTCGGTCATTATTCGACACTCCAATTGTAATCAATTTTAAATAAATTTAGCAAGAAGTATCTGGTAAATGATGTGTAGCTTTAAACAGAAAGGGCAATTTTAGACAAAAAAATGAAGAGACACTTTGAATCATCTCTTCATTTGTGTGTTCTTAATAAACAGTGCTTTCAGATTGCAGCCAGATACTATCTCTCGCGTGGCTCAGTTTCACCACAATCAATCACTTCACTTTTTTCTGGCTCAACGAATTTAAGTGAACAAGTAAATTCTGTAATGTTTTGAACCAAAGCGAGTGACTCAAGCTTCTTACTCCAGAACTGCCTCTTTATATTTTTAACTTTCAACCCTCTTCCTTCCTTCTTAAACTCATCCCTTTTCCATATCCAATCACCTACCTCGTAAGGATCACCCTGCTTATTTATTAGCTTTTTCGTTTCAACCTGACTTAACCGACCAAGCTCTTCAATGGTTCCAACAAACGCACTCCCCCATGCATCAGGCACACTTAATGGCTCACCAAGCAAACCAGAAAATGTAGTTAGCATGCTAAAAAGATTAAATCGTGAATCATTTAAAACAGTCCCATCCAGCCCTAATTCAGTTAAAAAGTTTTTCAAACCATCAACATAATTCGTTGGCTCAAGACTTGTTAATTGCACGATATAACTTGCGAACGAATCCTTTAATTGCGTTGCTGTTGGCGGGTTCTCTTGACCTTGTGCAGATATCGCGCCTGAAATTTGACCATAAACAGCATTTTTAATCGCTTGTGAAATATCATCACTAATAAAATCAGCTATTTGTTCATTGATTTTTGGTGATAAACTGCGAATAGACTCACGTGACGCAGGCGACAAAGAAACCGCGCACATTAATTTTTCTACATACGTAGTAGCTAAGCTCTCCACTATAAGGGGACGATTTGAAGCATCAAAAGCCCCCTCATCTTTGGGATAAGGAAATTTAGATACACGTTCTGAATTCGACAAAATGTAATCAACTAAAGCATACACAGCGGACCCACTATCTAAGCCATCTTCTATCGTTCTTAGGCGTTTATCAACATTAGAAATATCACGCTGTTTTGTAATCACCAATGAAACACACGATTCTAATTGTTCTTTTTTGAACATAGTCAGCTTTTCAAGCAGCTCTACAAACTGAAGTGCTCGCCCAGTAAGATCAGCTTCCTTTGCAACGATCGCCACTTTAACGCTTCTAAGAGAATTAAATAACTGCTGAATCAACATAGCATTTTGTATTTCATACTCTCCTTTTCTCGGATCACCAAAACCAGGACAATCCCAATAAATTATTTCCTCATCAACAGCATAAAATGGCGTTATATCCACCGTACCAGGCTCACATGTATGGCCAATTTTAATATCTCCAGCAGAATCAGCCGTATCTAAATATAAACCTGAATCTCCTTCTTGCGCACAAAGCGTTTTATTCGCAAGATAGGTAATAAGTGTACTTTTTCCCGCACCTGCTGCTCCAATAACAACAATGTTACCAGCTTCAGGATAACTAGTTTGGTAATGCTGTAATTGACTTGCAAGTGCTGTCATCTGTGAATTCAAACGTGCAGCAAAACCATTTACGTCTTTTTCTACAAACTCTATGGCGCAAACAGAACTAACCGCACACACAAGCAGCAAAAACCATCGTTTAAAAACATTAAGCACCTTCATTGGCATCTCCTTCATTATTACATTCAAATTATTTAGCCTTAATTTTTATACAAATAAAAACCGCGCCCTATTTCTCTGGCACACTACCTTAAGCGTTTCGCTGAATCAAGGTGAAAAAATACCCTGCTACCTTTGCGTTGGGACTAGTCCTACACATATATGCATGCTATCATTTTTCCAAGATTTAATTTCGTTGAGAACCAATGGGTAAATTACTTTTATTTTATATTTTCGCAACCTGCCTTATAGGCTCTGCATGTGTTGTTATTTTTGCGAAAAACACAGTTTATAGTGCACTAGCGCTTATTATCGCCTTTTTCAATGCTGCTGCACTTATGCTTATTGGCGGGGCTGAATTCCTTAGTTTTGTTCTCATGATTGTGTACGTTGGCGCCGTTGCGGTTCTATTCTTGTTTGTCGTTATGATGCTTAATCTCAAAAAAAATAGTCTCAAAGATACGTTTGGCCCTTACCTATACAGTGCAATCACTGTTGGGTTATTATTGATTGCCGAAATAATTCTTATAACTTATTTCTTTGAAGCACATCCACATTCCGCCGACTTGCTTGTTTCACCCCGCCCAAGCCGCATACAAAATACAATGGCTCTTGGGCAAATTCTGTACACGCATTATGCATACATATTCCAAGTTGGCGGGCTTATTCTATTCGTCGCTATGATTGGCGCCATCGTTCTTACAGAAGGCATGAGACGCTCAACTCCTCACCTAAAACAAGATATAGCAAAGCAAAATAAACGCTCTAAGAAAAACTCACTTGTACTTACAAGCCCTGGCGTTCGCATGGGTGTGACAACTGAGCTGATCACAAAACATCACATCAAAAAGGATGATTTATGAGAAGCATCGGCATTAACTCTTACCTCATCGTATCAGGTATTTTATTCGCAATTGGCATTCTAGGTATCATTTTAAACCGCCGAAACTTAATCGCGCTTTTTATGGCGATTGAACTTATTTTGCTTGCAGTAACTATCAACTTTGTAACATTTTCTTTATATCATAAAGATATGGTCGGGCAAGTTTTCTCACTTTTCATTTTAACTGTTGCCGCTGCCGAAACTGCCATAGGGCTCGCTATTTTAGTGAGCTATTTCAGACAACGCAGCACAATCAACACAAGTGATGTACGTAACCTACACGAAGAGGCCGCCTGATGTCCCCAGAACGCTTAGCCTTATACGCTATTTTTGCGCCACTCGTGGGTTTTCTTATTGCAATCTCATATCGAAATGTTAAAAAACTCAGTGAAACTGTATCTATTCTTGGGATGACCATTGCCTTAGGGGCAACATTGCTTCTTTGGTATAAAACAAAGGGGATGATTCAACTTAATATTCACGTGCTAGACTGGATAGACGTTGGAACCCTTAAAGCTGCTTGGGGCATTCGAATTGACCCCCTTGTTATGGTGATGCTTGGCGTGGTGAATATCATTTCCTTTTTAGTACATATATACTCTTTGTCCTATATGGAATATGACCCATCACGCCCACGTTTTATGGCGTATCTTAGTTTTTTCGCATTCATGATGCTATTACTAGTGACTGCCCCCAATATGATTCAACTTTTCGTTGGCTGGGAAGGCGTCGGCCTTGCCTCTTATTTATTGATTGGGTTTTGGTA
>JANRCF010000015.1:0-4621 GCA_030727085.1 Alphaproteobacteria bacterium
GCATGAAAGTCTTGGATATTACATGTATCAATCACCAAAGCGCGCGAAACGTCTTTATTTTGATGTGATTCCAAAAGCAGTTGATGAATATCTAACGCATATGCAAAAATTTCATAATCAATCCGTAGATGATCAAAAAGATAACCCAGCTTATCACGTGCATGCAGGTAATCCGCCAACAGAACAAGCAGTTGCGCTTACGTTTAATATATTATTAAATCTAGCGTCTGTTTGTAATGCTGAGGACAAATCCATTTTATGGGGATTTGTAAAAAGGTATGATGATGCGTCATGCCCAAAATCGCATGAAATGCTGGATCGTTTAATTACCTACGCTATTCGCTATTATCATGATTTTGTTGCACCACATAAAGAATATCGCGCACCAACGGATCAAGAGCGTGCTGCATTATCAGAACTTGCCGAAAAACTTCTTACGTTCAATTCAACAACGACAGCCGAAGAACTGCAGACAGAAGTATTTGAAATCGGTAAGCGTCATGGCTTTACTGATTTACGTAGTTGGTTTGGGACGATGTATGAAGTGTTACTTGGACAAAAAGAAGGGCCACGTATGGGATCTTTCATCACTCTTTATGGGATTGAAAATACACGAATTCTAATACGTGAAAAATTGGGATTGTAGAGACATCCAAAAGAGAGTACCTTGTTAGCGTAGCTCTTATGAGTCTCGATTAAGTCTATACGACACATAATCCATATAATATGCAAGCTTACCCCTTAGTATTAAAAGGAGAGCGATTGCGCATAGTTGTTAAAGGCAAGCAAAGCATTAATGTCTGAACTATCAAACGTTACGGAACAAATTAAAAACAGAATTATGCTAACGGATGTTTTATCGCCGTTTGTACAATTGCAGCGACGTGGTGGCCGTATAGTAGCGCTTTGCCCTTTTCATAAAGAAAAATCACCATCATTTAACATCGATAATCTAAAAGGCACTTATCACTGTTTTGGTTGTGGACAGCATGGTGATCATTTTACATTTTTGTCTGAACATCAAGGAATGACGTTTAACGAGGCTCTAACACATCTTGCTGAAAGAGCTGGCGTTCAACTGCCAGAAAAAAAGCCTCGCTCTACCCATGCAGAGTATGAAGGTGAATATAACGAAGTTGAGATGCAACAGGATAGAGATTCACAGCAAGATAGATGGTTCAAAATAATGGATCAAGCATCTGCTTGGTACCAAGAAAAATTCTTAACACCCGCTGCGCAAGGGGTGAGAGACTATCTCGCCTCACGATCTTTAGCCGATGAAATGATACAAAAGTTTAGCGTTGGATTTGCACCTGTTCAGGAAAGCCTTGGCGATGAATTACGTAAAAATGGCGTGTCACAAGCAGACTTAATTACCGTTGGCCTTGTCACTGAAAACGGCACCGATCGCTTTAAAGGACGCTTAATGTTTCCAATTTGTGATGCAAAAGGACGCGTCATTGCTTTTGGTGGCAGAGCATTATCAAAAGATCAGGTGCCAAAATACTTAAACTCTCCTGAAACGCCTTTGTTTCACAAAAGCTCGGTTTTATATGCGCAGCACCACGCTTTTAAAGCAGTAACACGTGAGAAGGCTCCGTTAGTGGTTGAAGGCTACATGGACGTAATTACACTTCACCAGTTTGGTTTTGAAACAGCGGTGGCGCCGTTAGGAACAGCTTTTTCAGATGACCATATAAAGCGTCTTTGGCAACGGCACCCCTCCCCTATTTTTTGTTTTGATGGTGATGAGGCCGGCAAAAAAGCAGCCTTTAGAGTGGCGCAGCGCATATTCCCGCTGCTGAAACCTCATTTTTTTGTGCAGTTTTGCTTTTTGCCAAATGGCGAAGATCCAGATACATACCTTAAAAATTATGGCAAACATGACTTTAGCAATCTTTTGCAAAACTCTTTATCTTTAGCGAATACAGTGTGGTCTGGATATTTGCAAAAACTAAGCATTACACCAAAGTCGACACCAGAAGAAAAAACTGTTTTGAAAAAGGCATTGGCGCAACACGTAACTGAAATTAATGATTCTGACTTAAAACATTTTTTTCAACGTGATTTTAATGACAAAATTTACCATTATTTTAGCACTTTCACGAAACAAACAAAGAATGTTGCGGTAAAAAGTACGGGGAATAGCAATTTTTCCCCTATTCTCACGTCTGAAATCATGCAAACATTAAAAAAAGTAAAAAAAAACCACTTGCCAGCAAAAATTTTGTTGGCAACTTTGAAAAACAACCCCACATTAGTAACAAGGGTATACGAAACGATGATCAATCTAGAAGGTTTGCCTGATGATCTTGCACAGTTTCGTGATTATTTATGTGAACAAACGTTTGATTCTGTAGATACTTTGACAGAAGAATCATTAAAAAAAGGATTTTCGGACACACTCTCTTCATTAGATGCTCTTGATTTAAAAGCGATAGCACCCTTTGCAATGATAGGAACAGAGAGTGAAATCGCATTTCAAGGATGGATGGATGTGTGGAGCCAACACTATTTGAAATTAAGAGTCCAAAAAGAAACAACCATAATGAAAGCGCGTTTAAAGTCTTCTTTAAATGAAAAAAGCTGGGAGCAATGGCAACAAATTAAAACAGTATTGAATCATGATACTAAGAATTAATAAATTTAAAATTTTAATAAGGAGCAACTTTAAAAATGGCAAGTCGACCTATGAGAAAAGTTGAACATAATACATCTGATGATTCATCAGATGTTCCGTTGATTGAACTTAGCAAATCAAATCCAACGCTAAAGCGATTGATTGCTAAAGGAAAAGAACGCGGTTATGTCACGTATGATGAATTGAATGAGGCCCTTCCGCAAGATCAGTTATCATCGGATCAAATCGATGAGACAATGACCATGATTGCTGAAATAGGTATTAGCATTGTTGATAGTGATGAAGAAGCAGAAGAAGCGCTAACAGGCGATGAAACTGCTGTTAAGCCTGATTTATCTGATTTTGATTTTACTGATAACCAGGAAGAAACAGAAGAAGAAGTAACTGGTCGCACCGATGACCCAGTACGTATGTATTTGCGTGAAATGGGTAATGTTGAGCTTTTATCGCGTGAAGGCGAAATAGCAATCGCAAAACGTATTGAGTCTGGCGTTGTTTCAATGATTGGCGGTTTATGCGAAAGCCCTGTAACAGCTCAGCTTATTACTGTATGGGGTGAACTGCTTGTTCAAGGTAAATTGATCACACGCGATTTAATCAGTGTGGACACATCAACAAGCTTTGAAGAAGATGCAGTTGAGGACGACACAGATATTGCTGAAGAAATTGATGCAGTTGAAGAAGTAGCGATTGTTCTGTCCGATGCTGATGAAGCTGCACGTAATAAATTAATTATTTTATTCGATAAACATCTCAGCTTGTTTGCAGAACTTCGCCCAATGCAAGAAATGTTGGTTTTGAAAAAGAAGCCACTTTCAACAGGCGACGCAAAGTACATGGCAATACGAGACAAGTTGATTGCTAACTTCCAAGAAATCAAATTTAACTCACAACGTATTGAGGACCTGGTAGAGCATCACTCACTCTTAAATAAGTCTGTCATGTTTTATGAACGTCACCTGCTAACAGCAGCAGAGACTAAAGGAATCAAACGCGATAAAGCACAACCACGCCTTGTTAACCAAGCATACAGTGATGCATGGCTAGAAGGACTAAAAGCGCTAAAAGAAAAAGGCTGGGCAGAATTTCTTGTTGCTGAAGCAGAAAAACTTAACGAAATTATTGAAGCAACACGTGAAATCGAAGAAAAATATGGCTTGCCCCTTAATGATTTCCGTCAAACAATCAATCTTATTCAGCGTGGTGAACGTGAATCATCCCGCGCAAAGAAAGAAATGATCGAAGCGAACCTTCGTCTTGTGATTTCAATTGCAAAGAAGTACACGAATCGCGGCCTGCAATTCTTGGATCTTATTCAAGAAGGCAACATCGGCTTGATGAAAGCCGTTGATAAATTTGAATATCAACGTGGTTATAAGTTTTCAACGTATGCAACGTGGTGGATTCGTCAGGCAATTACACGCTCAATTGCTGACCAAGCACGTACGATTCGTATTCCGGTTCACATGATTGAAACGATCAACAAATTGGTTCGTACATCACGCCAAATGATGAACGATATTGGACGCGAGCCAACACCAGAAGAACTTGCTGAAAAACTGATGATGCCACTTGATAAAGTGCGCAAAGTCATGAAAATTGCGAAAGAGCCTATCAGTTTAGAGACACCAATTGGTGATGAAGAAGATAGCCATCTTGGTGACTTTATTGAAGATAAGAATGCTGTATTGCCAATTGACTCAGCAATTCATGCAAACTTACGTGAAACAACCACGCGTATCTTGTCAACCCTTACTGCACGTGAAGAACGGGTTCTTCGCATGCGTTTTGGTATTGGTATGAACACGGATCACACACTTGAAGAAGTTGGACAACAATTTGCGGTTACACGTGAACGTATTCGGCAGATTGAAGCGAAAGCTTTACGCAAGCTAAAACATCCAAGTCGTTCACGTAAATTGCGGAGCTTTTTGGATACATAAAGAATGAATGGCCCAGAACTAACACACGTTATATCAC
>JANRCF010000015.1:4631-24521 GCA_030727085.1 Alphaproteobacteria bacterium
TTGGGCCCCGATCTGGAAGGCGGCTTGTCTTATATTTGCTCAAAAAACGCCAGGAAATTTTAAGGCCTCTCCTGCACGCATTACTTGAGATGGATCAAAAAGTAAAAACGTGCTCTCAATGTTTTTCTCTTGATACACAAACCCCATGTTCTCTGTGCACTGATGACAGACGCGATGTGACCAGCTTATGCGTTGTAGCTGACGTCGCTGATGTGTGGGCGTTGGAACGCGCGCAAACGTATAAAGGCCTCTATCATGTTCTGGGTGGTCTTCTTTCTGCCATTGATGGCGTGATGCCGCATCAGTTAACTCTTGATCCACTTATTCGCCGTGTAAAAGACGGAGGCATTGACGAAGTTGTTTTAGCCTTAAATGCAACCGTTGAGGGGCAAACGACACTGCATTATATAGCAGACCTATTATCACCCTATGGCGTTAAAGTATCGACCCTTGCACATGGTGTGCCTGTGGGTGGTGAGCTTGATTATCTGGATGATGGGACGCTGCACACGGCATTTAAAGCACGACGCGTTCTAGACGCTGCATAAAAGATCAACGAATTTAGAAAAATACCTTGAAAGTAAGGCTAAAACTCGTGTATAAAAAAACAATCGGGCGCCTAGCTCAGTTGGTAGAGCAGCTGACTCTTAATCAGCGGGTCGTAGGTTCGAATCCCACGGCGCCCACCAATCAAACTGCGGGTTTATAAGCAGTTTTTGATTCCGATAAAAAATCCGGGGTTACACCGGGGTTACATTCCACAAAATACTCTGTGTCTTACAAACGTTAGCATTATCTTCTTTTTCATGTTTAGCAGAATTCTAACCCCCCTCATAAAAAGGCTCTGTCGCAAACTTTACAGATTTTTGATAAAGTAAGATGAATTGAATTTAGAAACAGTAATTTGCTATGAATTTCAAAGGGTCTCATTTTCCAAAAGATGTTATTTTAATGTTAATTCGCTGGTACATTGCCTATCCCTTAAGCTATCGACACGTGGAAGAATTATTAGCTGAGCGTGGATTAAGTGTTGATCACGCAACCGTTAATCGTTGGGTTGTTAAGCATTCACCTACACTTGAATCCAAGTTTAGAAACACCAAGAAAGGGGTTGGTAAAAGTTGGCGGATGGATGAGACGTACATTAAAGTCAAAGGAGAATGGGTTTACTATTATCGCGCCGTTGATAAAGAAGGCCAAACAATCGATTTCTATTTGTCAAAGACACGTGATACCAAGGCAGCTCTTACTTTTTTCGATAAAGCAATCACAAGTAACGGAGTTCCTTCAAAGGTTAATATGGACAAAAGCGGAGCGAATTTAGCCGGTTTGCAACACGTTAATCAAGAATTACCTAACACAGAGCAGATCGTGATTCGTCAGGTCAAATATCTCAACAACATGATTGAACAAGATCATCGAGCGATCAAACGAATGGTAAAACCCATGCTGGGCTTTAAGAACTTTCTATGTGCAGAAGCCACACTTGCTGGAATTGAGCTTTATCACATGCTTCGTAAAGGACAAAATAAGGTCAAAGGGTATTTGCCAACTTGGGAGCAGTTCTATGCTCTAGCAGCATAATTAAATTTCAAAAACGAGAATAATTATACCTATTCAAAAATTTGCGACAGAGCCACCATTTCATTCTGCCTCAAATCTAACTTCGTGGCGACTTAGTAAATCGGAAATCACTGAATCTACAGAATCACCATGATGAACGATTTGATAAACAGCGTTCGCAACACGCATCGATAATGCCTTCATTGTGATTAACTCATTTAGTGCTTTTGATGTTGCAACCCCTTCTGCAACTGTTTTACGCTCAGCCAATATATCAACAATAGAGCGACCTTTGGCCAATTCAATTCCAAGCGACATATTGCGTGATTGCGTACTTGTACACGTCAACATCAGATCACCAACGCCTGACAGCCCCAGAAACGTATCTGGATTAGCTCCCATTGCCACGCCAAGACGTTTAATTTCAGCCAAACTTCGCGTCATTAATGTCGCAAGTGCATTTTGCCCTAAATTCAAACCTACAGAAAGACCACATGCAATCGCATATACGTTTTTAACTGCGCCACAAAACTCAACCCCTCGACGATCCGTTGATGGATACAGACGAAAATGTGTATGCCACAAAGTTTCGGCCATCTCTTTAACAGCAACGGCATCAGGATGAGCTAGCGTGGCAGCAGCTGGTAAACACCGTGCAATTTCACCAGCAAAATTAGGGCCAGAGAGCACAAAAACTGGATGACCAGGCAAATGCTGCTCAATCCAATCACTAACAAACGGTGTTTTTACTGGATTCTCGGTTAGAATACCTTTTGAAACAACCATAAATGAAACTTTAGCAGGTAAAAAAGATGATATCTCATTTAAAATTAGGGATGTTTGTTGAACAGGTGTTGCAAGCACAACAATATCAGCACTGTTAAGACACGTATGTTTTGCATCAATCACAAGATTTTCAGATAATAGAACGCCTGGCAAGTACTGTTTATTCTCACCCACCAAGTTTAGCTCATCCGCCTGTTCCATGCGACGAGGCTTTAATGTAACATGGTGCCCTGCCCGCAAAAACGCAAGAGCCAATGCAGTTCCAAAAGCCCCTGCCCCAACGACAACGATACGTTTCATAGGACTCTCATTTTATTTTGTTTAAATATGAATTGCATATTGCATAATAATGGTTTGCTAGGCTTTATGTAAACCATCAAATGCCTCAAAACAATTGGTTTCTATGCATATTCCTGTTATAAGTTCATATGTTATCTTCTTAAGTATGTTTTCTTTAAAGCAATGTTTAAATTTACCTATACAGAAACCACAACTGACCGCGCACGTCTTGGACGACTTGAAACACCACATGGCATTGTAGAAACCCCTGCGTTTATTTTTTGTGCAACGAAGGCAGCCATTAAAAGTGTCACAGCAGAACAAATGCGCGAAGCTGGTACACAAATCATTTTATCGAACACCTACCATTTAATGCTACAACCAGGTGCTGACGTTGTCGCACACCACGGTGGACTTCAAAAATTCACAGGCTGGCGTGGGCCTATGTTGACGGATTCTGGCGGGTTTCAAATTTTTAGCCTTGGGCACGGATCTATCGCTAACGAAATAAAAGGGCGTCAAAACAATCAACGCCCTAAAACTTTACTCCGCATTACCGAAGAAGGCGCCCGTTTTAAATCCTATATTGACGGCAGAACGTGGATGCTTACCCCAGAAGAATCAATTCGCATTCAACATAAACTAGGCGCGGATATGATCGTCGTATTGGATGAATGTACGCCATTCCATGTTGAAAAAAGCTATACAAAAGATTCTATGGAGATGAGCCATCGTTGGGCAAAACGGTGTCTGACTGAATTTGTGAAACTCAACGAAAATGGGCAACAACGCTTGTATGGAATTATCCAAGGCGGCGTTTATGAAGATTTGCGTGAACAAGGGTGTGATTTTGTTAATTCGCATAATTTTTTTGGACATGCCATCGGTGGTTCGCTCGGCGCATCAAAAGGACAAATGTACGATGTCGTGAATTTTACAGCATCTAAACTGGATCGCGCACGTCCTATCCATTTACTTGGCATTGGCGGAATCAAAGATATTTTTAACGGCGTCCGCGCGGGTATTGATACTTTCGACTGTGTGCACCCAACCAGACTTGCACGTCATGGCGGCGCACTTGTAAAGCCAGCTTCTATAGAAGACAACACTAAGGAGCACATAAACTTAGGCAATCAACGATTTCGCATGGATAACAATCCAATTGAGCCTGATTGCACCTGTTCAACGTGCAAAAACTATTCGCGCGGGTATATACACCACCTACTTAAAGCAAACGAAATGATTGCGAGCACTCTTATTTCTATACACAACATCCATTTTATGAATCAATTGCTAACCGAAATTCGCGAGGCACTGATTGATGGCACACTAAATGTAGCTGAAAGGAAGTGGATCAGCTAAATTTTCAAAAATATTTAACGCAATATTAATTACTTAATACTTATAATAGACATACATCAATATACAAAATTGTATGGATAAAAAGATTGTAATGTGTATTAAATCAACCTATTTCACGTCAAAACAAAATGTGAATTTAGAAAATCATATTAATACGCGTGGAAGTATATTACCTGTTCATTTTAAGGTGCTCAAAAAATTTATTAAAACAATAGCACTCATACCAATCACTTTTTCTAACATGCATTCCTTGTATGCTGCAAAAGATAATTTATACAACGTTATGACATTTGCAGGAAATGGTAAGGCTGGCTACACAGATGGCACAGGAACAGCTGCCAGTTTTAGTAGTCCTGGAAATATTATAATTAACAATACTACTGGTGATTTATATGTGGCTGATTGGAATAATTATGTAATACGAAAGATAACACCATCTGGTGTTGTCACAACGTTAGCAGGCGTAAGGGGCGCCGCTGGGAACGTAAATGGTAGCGCAACAGTTGCCAAATTCAGCAAAACAATGCGGGGCATTGCATGCGATAGTTTGGGAAATTTATATTTGGCTGATTATAGCAATAATGCTATTCGAAAAATCACGCCCACAGGAACCGTCAGCACTTTTGCCAAAATCTCCTCTGTACATGGAATTACTGTTGATAGCTCCAACAATGTATATGTTACAAGCATGGCCAATTCTTCTGTTTATAAAATCAACAGTAATGGCTTTAGCTCAATCCTTGCAGGCGGCAAGAAAGGTTACGCAAACGGCACGAGGACAAATGTGCGGTTTAACACACCAGCTGCAATAACAGCAAATTCATCGGATGTGTACGTAGCGGATTATGGGAACAACCTCATTCGAAAAATTGCAGCATCAAATGGCACGGTAACAACGGTTGCAGGCGGAGGGTCTCCTGGCAGCACCGCTGCTGGATCTGCAAACGGCGCGGGAGCAACTGCTACATTTAAGAATCCAGTGGGTATTTATTATGATAAATCAGCGAATTTATATGTTGCAGATCAATCCAACAATCTTCTTCGTAAAATAACATCAGCCGATGTCGTTACAACTATTACAAGCAGTAAAAATGATTTGAGACTAAATACACCGCGTGATGTTGTGTTAGATAATGCTGGTGCTATTTATATCGCAGACTTGGGCAGCCATCGAATTCTAAAACTCATTCCTAACTACATTGGACCAGACACTATAGACATTGCTTCAACAAATAATGATTATGGCACATATGAATCCATTAATCTGGCAGGTGGAACAATAAAAGCTGGTACTAATGCCTTAACAATTACAAATAATGTGGCGGTGATAAACAACACAACAAGCACTGTTAATCCAGGTCCAGGTCAATATATTGTTCTAGCCGGTAATGTAAGCGGATCTGGCGCTCTAACAATAAGCAGCGGCACTTTCGCTCTTACAGGAACAAATCCATACTCTGGAACAATAACTATTAATCCTAGCTCCCAATTACAATTTGGGCTTGGCGGACCAACAGGAAGTGTAGCAAGTTCAAGCATCATCAACAATGGATCAATTCAATTTGGGACATCAGGCATTACTTCTTGCTCTGCTAATATTAGTGGAAAAGGTAGTTTATGGAAATCTATCTCGGGTACATTGACATTAACTGGCACGAATACATATACAGGTCCAACAACTATTGACGCTTCCCCTAACAAACAAACGAATGCCATTCTAATTGGCGATATTTCAAAATCTGTTGGCGTTAATATTGCAAGTACATGCGCCTATGACCTAAATGGAGTCGCACGCACACTTACTAACCCATCGGGCACAGGAACAATTAAAAGTTCTGGCACGCCTGCAGCACTTACGATCAACGCAACAGTAAGCTCGGACTTTATGGGGTTGATCGATAACACGATTAATGGCCTAACACTCACTGGAAGTGGAAAGTTTGGGTTAGCAAAAGACCAGAAATACACTGGAACAACAACAATCAATGCTGGGTCATGGTTACAAATCGCAGCAGGTGGTTCGACAGGCAGTGTTGCAAGCGCAAACATCATCAATAATGGAAAGATTTCATTTACACGATCAGACCCTTATACATATGCAGGCGTTATTAGCGGAACAGGATCTCTTCACCAATATAAATTGAACCTATTGACCCTCACAGGAGCAAATACATACACAGGTACAACACTGATTGATAAGGGCGGAACACTTATCGGTGATATTTCAAAGTCAGTTGGAGTCACAATTAATGGAACCTACGATCTAAACGGAACCGCACGTATATTGATTGATCCAGGGGGGTCAGGAACTATTCAAAGCTCAAACAAACCTGAAAAACTCACTATCACATCAAAAAACGGATCCATATTCTCTGGAAAGATAGCAGATACAATTAACAGTTTAGCTGTCAATGGGACTGGAAAATTGATGCTGGCAGGAAACAATACATATACTGGCGTAACACTCATTGATCAGGGTGGAACACTTGTCGGTGATATTTCAAAATCGGCTGGAGTGACTATTAGTGGCACCTATGACCTAAATGGAACCCCACGCACACTTACTAACCCATCGGGTGCAGGAGCAATTAAAAGTTCTGGCACGCCTGCAGCACTTACGATCAACGCAACAGTAAGCTCGGACTTTATGGGGTTGATCGATAACACGATTAATGGCCTAACACTCACTGGAAGTGGAAAGTTTGGGTTAGCAAAAGACCAGAAATACACTGGAACAACAACAATCAATGCTGGGTCATGGTTACAAATCGCAGCAGGTGGTTCGACAGGCAGTGTTGCAAGCGTAAACATCATCAATAATGGAAAGATTTCATTTACACGATCAGACCCTTACACATATGCAGGCGTTATTAGCGGAACAGGATCTCTTCAGCAATATATATTGAGCGTATTAACCCTTACTGGGGCAAACACATATACTGGCGCGACAACCATTGATGCAGGTGGCACACTTATTGGTGATATTTCAAAATCTGTCGGTGTGACGGTAAATGGCACCTATGATTTAAATGGGACCCCACGTACATTGATAAATCTAAGCGGCTCAGGAACTATTCAAAGCTCAAACAAACCCGCAAACCTTACTCTTACCTTAAAACAGGATTCAACATTCTCTGGAACTCTCGCAAGCACTATCAGCGGTTTAAGCGTAAATGGGCCTAAAACCCTTATATTATCTGGGAATAATGCATACAAAGGGGCAACAATCGTTAATAAGGGCGCTACACTTGTTGGAAATATAAACAATTCTAGCGGCGTTACAATAGCTGGGACATACGATCTAAAAGGAATGCCACTTACGCTGACAAATCTTAGCGGTAACGGAACAATTCAAAGCACTGGCGGCACTGCAGTTATACTCACACTCGCCTCGTCCTCTCCTAAAAATGCAACAGCCTTTTCTGGAGCCTTAGCAGATACGATAGATGGATTAGTTAAAACTGGTCCTGGAACGCTTATTTTATCTGGCAAGAACAATATGAAAAACAGCACAGTAACAACAATTGAGGCTGGAACACTACAAATCGGCTCAAGATCCAAGACAGGCAGTATCGCAAGCAACAGTATCGTTAATAATGGGAGACTTTCTTTCAATAGATCGAATGGATATACATATTCAGGCGTTATAAGCGGAGCTGGCTCATTAATACAAAATGGTTATGGGAAAACTCTTCTAAGAGGGGCAAATACATATGTTGGAAGCACAATCATTAGCTCAGGAATACTCAACATTGCTTCTGGAAATAACCTAGGTTCAGGCACTATCATTCTTAATGGAGGTACTCTTCAAGCAAATGCAAACCTAACACTAACACACCCCATCACTTTGACCAAAGAAAGTACTATTGCGACATCAACTTATTCAGTTGTAGCTTCTGGCAATATAGCAGGTACCAAAAACCTTAACAAAAGAGGCCAAGGGACTTTAACTCTTACAGGCACAAACACCTATACAGGAAGAACAACCATCTCTGCTGGAACATTACAAATTGGTTCAGGCTCAACAAGTGGCAGTATTAGAAGTACCCGCATTGTTAATAATGGTAATTTTGCATTCAATCGTTCTGATACGGTTACCTACCCAGGCATAATTAGTGGAACAGGAACATTTACAAAATCTGGCACAGGGACCGTGATCTTATCTGGTGCAAATACTTATACTGGCACAACATCTATTGCTGGAGGTAAGCTACAAATTGGTTCAGGCGCGGCAACAGGAAACATAACGAGTGCTACCATTGTCAATAACGCGACTCTTGCATTTAATCGATCAAACGCATACACATATACAGGCGTTATTAGCGGAACAGGTACGCTGCAACAAACTGGTACAGGCACACTTACATTGGCCGGCGCCAATACATATACAGGCGCAACAATCATAGATGCTGGAAGAACACTTATTGGTAACATTGATAGCTCTATTGGCGTCTCAATAGCAGGCACTTACGACTTAAATGGCGCAACACGAACGCTTATTAATCCGAATGGTTCAGGAACAATTAAAAGCTCAAACACAAATGCAGCGCTTACACTTACCTCAGAAAGTGACTCAACCTTTGCTGGAACAATCACAAACACAATTAGCAGTTTATTCATAAATGGCTCTAAAACGCTTACATTATCAGGAATAAAGACATACACAGGAGCAATAACAATTGCCAAGGGCAGCGCACTTATCGGCGATATTTCTAAGTCTACACGTATTACCGTTAATGGTGATTACGATTTAAATGGTACAGCACAAACACTAAACAACCTAACCGGCGACGGAAATATAAAGAACTTAAATAAGGATAAGAAGGAAGCTCTAATAATTAGCTATCAAACTGATTCTTCATTCTCAGGAACAATAGAAAACAATCTAAATGGCGTAATTAAAAAAGGCTCAGGAACATTAACGTTAGCTGAAGAAACATCCTATATAGGTGAATTTTTTGTATCAGAAGGCACGCTTTCATTAACAAAAACAAGTGCATTAAGCGGAATCATTAATCTTTCCGAAAAAGCTACACTTTCTACCAATGTTACAGACGAATCAATTTTCACAAATCCTATTAGTTTTAATTCCACGACAATGAGCGATACACCAGCAACAATTAAAGTAAACAAACCGACCACCTTCTCTGGCCCAATAACATGCAATGCACCCCCTGACAAAGCGGGCAGATTAATCATTAGCGGTGGACATCCTGTAACACTCACTGGCAAACATATGGGCAATTTCGCCATCATTCTTTCAGGAGAGGGAACAAGTGTAATTATAAAAGGCGATGCAAATGAGAATACCGAAATCGTTACAGGCTCAACATGGTTCCTTTTAAACAAAGATAAAAACTCCACTCAAAATAAATAAGAATCTGTACAAACTTAATTAAATCACCTACTCTTATTTTCAAGCGAACCAAGATAATACCATTTATGATCAAACGAATTGGCGTCCTTACAAGTGGTGGCGACTGTGCTGGCCTTAATGCAACACTACGTGCTATTACATACCATGCATGTCAAACTTATGGCTGGGAAGTAATAGGCATTCGAAATGGAACCTCTGGTTTAATTACGCGTCCCCTTGAATTTCAGCAGCTCATACCATCAATGTGCGATAGCGCAATACTTCGCGGTGGTGGTACCATGCTTGGCAGCACAAACAAAGCTGATCCTTTTAATTTCCCAAATGGTGATGGCACACGTTCTGATCGATCAAAAGATATTTTTGCTGGCTATCATGAACTAGGTCTCGATGCACTTATTGGCATTGGTGGCGATGGCAGTATGAAGATCCTACGTGACCTTGCTCAAAAAGGAAATTTGAACCTTGTCACCATTCCAAAAACCATCGATAACGACCTTGGACACACTGAACTTGCTGTAGGGTACAGCACTGCACTTGATGTGGCAACAGAAGCACTTGATCGCCTGCAACCAACAGCGGCAAGCCATCAACGTGTGATGGTTCTTGAGGTCATGGGACGTGATGCTGGACATATCGCACTTGGCGCTGGCATTTCTGGCGGAGCAGACGTTATTATTATTCCTGAAATTTCATACACCCTTTCAAATATTTGTAAAAAGATACAAAATCTTGCAAATGTCGGTCGTAACTTTGCAATCATCATTGTTGCGGAGGCCGCGCAAAAAGAAAATGGCGAATCAGCAACGATCGTATCAGAACCTGGCGGTCGTCCGCGTTACGGCGGCATTGGCCAATATCTTGGTGAAAAAATAGAAAAAATGACAGGTGCTGAAACACGCGTAACTGTATTAGGCCATGTTCAACGCGGCGCGCGTCCAAATGCACTTGATCGCTTAGTAGCATCATCTTTTGGCGTATCTGCTGTTGATCTCATTGCGCAAGGAAAATTTGACCGCATGGTCGCTTGGCAACACCGCCAAGTCGTTGATATTCCTATACAAGATGCAATTGATCACTACCAAGCAGTTTCAATGGACGATGTGTTAATTAAAACAGCAAAGAGCCTTGGAATCTATATTGGTGATGCTTAAATGAAATAGTAACGGTAGTTTTAAACCGTTACTATTGCGTGCACTACGTCATCACTCGTCGTCAGTAATAGCGCACCATCATCTGAAATACCTGTAAAAATGCCTGTCTTATCACCTAGTGTCATTTCAGAATTGAGTCCACGCGTATACGGCAAGCATTCAGTTCGTATAGTGTTAAATCCTTCAGCAATCCATTGACGGTAAAACTGCCAAAAGCTTTTTAATACCGCATGAAAAACATCTGCCACATCGAATTCTTTACCCAAAAGAGCAGCTAAAGATGTTGTTTCCTGGCCGACACCCTCAGGTGCATGATTAACGTTGATTCCAATTCCAACAATCACTGCATCATCTACACATTCAACCAAAATACCAAACAACTTTTGGCCATTTATCAAACCATCGTTCGGCCATTTTAATTGAACACCTGTCACACCAAGTAATTCCAATCCTTTTAGCACAGCTAACCCTGTCATAAAGGCCAATTGCGCATATGCTTTTACTGGTGGAGGATTATCATGAACCGATGGTGTCAACAAGATCGATGTATATAAATTACCCACAGGCGATGCCCATACACGCCCATGCCTCCCCTTACCCGCTGTTTGCATGTCAGCCAAAATAACGGCACCTTCACCAGCGCCTTCACTTATATAATGTTTACAAAGATCATTTGTACTTACAACGGACTCAAAGTGATGGATAGCTAATTTCATAAAAATACCGATTAAAAGCAGTTTATCCACAGTACCTAAAAATCAGAAAGATAATCAAGATAATTGATACTTCTCAAAAAGGAATAGCGTACACAAGTGAGGGCATACGCTATTTTACATATCAACAATTTTACTTATGTGTATTCTAAGAATATTTATCAGAGTGATTCAAAAATAATTTTCGAATAATCACTACATGCATTACCAGCAACATTAGCATTACGGCCTAAGACAGCTAAAGAAGGAGAAATATAATTAGTCGTTACATTTGCGGCACCTTTACTCGTTAATCCAAGGATACGAGCAGAAACACCAAATCCTTGCGTGAGCCCACCACCTAAAACAGAAGTAATACCAAACGTTTCTTTTGCGCCATAAAGCAAATTAGTTACATAAGTAGATGGTTTTGTTTTTTGTGCATTATGATTTGCTTCTAAAAAAGTAGCCCCGTAATTGGTTAAATTATGCCCCATTCCAGAAATATTTTGACCTATCTCGTCAAGATTCCCTACTATTTGAAAGATTTTACCAGCATGCACTAAAGTGGTTGAACTTAGATCGGCTATATAACTTGATCCTTTTAGGATAGCACCTATAGAATATGTGCTATATCCAGCGAATAATTTATTACAACGAGCCCCTAAAATTGCACTTTTTCTGGCAAACTTTTCCGCTCGATCACTAGCACTTGCAATAGCACCATTTGTTAACTTAGCACCAATATCAAATAATTTACTTACATCAGAATGCGTACTGTTAGGGATCGTGTATTTCTGGCTAGAATTTGCGTGTCTATGTGAATCATAATTGTAGGCCATCATATCCAGAGAAAAAACATCACTTGCCGCACACAATGTTGTTAGTAAAAATACAGCTTTTATTTTATTTAAATTCTTACTTATTTTTAATTTCATCTTATATTTCCTAGGGATCTTTCTTTACTACAAAGCTAATATGCACATCTAAGTTTGTAAATACAAGGGGGGAAGCATATATTTTTCATTATCATGCTTTTAAATTGTATTTTTAAAGGGATTTCCTTTTACCCCCCCCTTGCCTAAGTATATAAAAATTGTATATTCCAATCTTTTCTAAAAAATCTTCATCATGCGAAATCACAATCATCGCGCCGGGATATGCACTTAAAATATCAATCACATGTGCACGAGCCTCTAAATCAAGATTATTTGTAACCTCATCCAAAATGAGTAGTTTCGGCGTCTTTGCACCAATTTGTGCAAGTGACAACCTTGCCCTCTCCCCACCTGAAAGATTTGCTACAACGGAATTCACATCTTCATTCTTACAACTGGTTGCATAATTGAAAAAGAGAGAACCCTATAGAAACGCTAGGTTTATGTGATTAATATTGGGTGGGAATAATTCAATAAGAATGTCTATTAATGGTGTTAAATGGACTTAAAAACAAGGCTAGGCCTCGTATTCCAGTTCAGCTCACGGAATCAGAGTTCAACCTATTTATCTTAACGCACCTTCCACCAAAAATACGTGGAAGGCCCTATAAAATTACACGTTACAAAATTTTCAACTATATTATGAAGTTTTTGTATATGGGGTGCCAATGGAAAATGCTCCCCATTGATAAAGACGAAGCAGGTCAGCCTGAAATTCATTACAGTCAAGTTTTCAGGGTTTTTCAGCATTAGCTGAACTATGGTACGCTCCTCAACTTATTCGAAAACTCGGTTTTCCAGCTGGCAAATGGCAACCTCTTAGACGTATCGATCATTCATGGAGATGGTACGACAACTATGGCTAAAAAAGGAGGCGATTGTCTTGGTTTCAGTGGCCATAAACATATGAAAAGTGAAAAAGTTGTTGCGTTTACCGATCGTAATTGTTATGTATTATCGCCGATGATCATTGCACCTGGCAACCGTCATGAAGGTCCACTTTTCGAAAAAGCATTTGAATCTTTGAAAGATTTGGCGAAACGCATCGGTCGTTCACTTAAGAATACAGTGGTGAGCCTTGACTCCGCCTACGATAGTTTCAAAAACAGGAAACAGATTTTCAATGCAGGAATGACACCTAATATTAAAGAAAATCCGCGGAATCGTAAGCATAACAAACGCGGAAGAAAAAGGCTGTTTAGTGAACAGATTTATGACGAACGTTTTCAAACTGTTGAGCGTGTTTTTGCTTGGGAGGATAAGTTCAAAAGGCTTTTGTTACGTTTTGAGCGCATTAGTTTTCATCATTTTGGCTTGAAATTGCTTGCCTATACGATGATCAATCTCCGTCACTTTTGCGGGTGAATAACAACAGATTCCAGAGACGAGCGTAGCCTGCGAACACTACATCTATGTCCAAAATTTTCTATAATGTCCTAAATCATCACGTTCCAGAAAAATAATTTTCATAAAATCCTAATGTATGATTTTCATCCATGAATAACCTAATTCCTCTTCAAAAAGAAGCCTGATTTATGCAACCAGTTGTATCTCAAAGAAGAGCAATTTGCAGACTATATATTTACATCCCCCGACATCACTGTGCATAATTTTGAAGCACTAGAGGATGTTGTCTCCGATCACTCACCTTTAATGCTTGATTTTGATTAAGCAAAATTTCATAATAATAAAAAATAATACAAGCAAATGGCATGTCTCTAATTCATCGCACACTAAATTCGGGACGCATAATTCATGCACGTCACTCACCTAACTTTAATGATCGCCCAGAGGGTGAAAGCATCAATTGTATTGTGATCCATTACACTGATTATCTCGTTTTTTCAGAATTTCTTGCATGCCATTTAGACCCCGCATCAAAGTTAAGCGCACACTATCTTATCGATGATGATGGAACTGTTTACCAGCTAGTTGAAGATGAAAGGCGCGCATGGCATGCAGGTGTTAGTCATTGGAATGGGCGTGATAACGTCAATAATAATTCCATCGGAATTGAACTGCAAAACGGTGGAATGACCTATAAAGAACAATTTGGCGATTGGCCGCCCTACCCTGCTGTGCAAATGCAAGCGCTAGCTGAGTTGGTGCATGATTTACAAAATAGATTTTCAATCCCAACCGAACATATAATTGGACATAATGATGTTGCACCAACCCGTAAAATTGATCCAGGGCCACATTTTAATTGGGATGATTTAAGAGGCAGGGTAGCACGGATTCATCTACCAATTAGCAGCATAAAAATTTGTGTTTAAAAAATCTATTTAACCTTCCGGCAATAACATTTTCAACTTTCGCCCTGAAACTTCCTGAATCACACCAGGCTTTAAGCCATCAAGCAAGAATGGCCCATAGCCTAAACGAATCAAGCGATTAACAGACAAACCAAGATGATTCATGAC
This sequence comes from Alphaproteobacteria bacterium, assembly GCA_030727085.1. Lineage (GTDB taxonomy): Bacteria > Pseudomonadota > Alphaproteobacteria > Paracaedibacterales > CAIOTO01 > CAIOTO01. Next base: position 19,203 of record JANRCF010000015.1, read on the forward strand.
CTTACGAATCTCACGGTTCTTTCCTTCAGTCAGCGTAACCATAAGCCAGGTGTTGCGCCCGCCTTTCTCAGATGGGTCAAAATCAACATCGATGCTATCGTAATACATACCCTCAATTGTGATTCCTTTTTTTAAAGCAAGCAATTGATTAACTGGTAACGTATCACCAAACACACGCACACGATAACAACGTTTCCAGGCTGTCTTTGGTGCCTCTGCATAGTGCGCAAAACTACCTTGGTTTGTAAGAACAATTAGTCCTTCAGAGTTTAAATCAAGACGCCCTACCGACACGACATGCGGCAATCCAGCAGCCTTTGCTGCTTCAAATACCGTTGGCCGCCCCTCTGGATCGCGATGCGTTGTAATCACACCTGGGGGCTTATAGTACAGCCAAATACGCAGGCGATCAGGCAGATCCACAGGCTTGCGATCAACTGTGATGCTATCTTTTTCTAAATCAACAAATGTTGTGACTTCTGTAGCAGCCTTGCCATTAACCATGACACGTCCTGACTGAATAAGGACTTCTGCTTGACGACGTGATGCTACGCCACATTGCGCGAGAACTTTAGCAAGCCTCGTGCCTGTTTCTTTTGTTGTTTCTGTCATGAACGCGCCGATTCAATAAAGGTTTTAAAAAGATTAATATCCAGGTCACTGAGCAAAAACTCAGGGTGCCATTGAACACCCATCACGAAAGGGTGCTCTGTCGACTCAAATGCTTCGATAAGTGTATCATCTGACAAGGCATTTGCCTTTAAACCAGCACCTATACTATCAACCGCTTGGTGATGCACACTATTAACACCACACGTTTCCGCTGAAGAAAATGTAGATAGTTTGGTACCCGCAACGAGTGTAACGTTGTGAGCCGTTAAAAAAGCACGCATCTTTGGACTATGATTAACAACTGGTGCATCTTTATTTATTACTACTTCGGGTAAATGTTGATGAAGTGTGCCGCCAAATACGACATTCAATAACTGCATACCACCACAAATACCCAAAATAGGTTTTCCTGCAGCCAAAAAGGCTTTACAAAGTGCAATTTCAAACGCTGTACGAGAATGTTTCACAATAACCGTTGGGTGACACGTGTCCACACCATACAATTTAGGGTCAATATCACAGTCGCCGCCGGTTAACAACAATCCATCCAGCAGTGACACATAGTCATCAATTAGGTTCATGTGATATGAAATATTTAAAGGAAGTCCGCCAGCCATTTCAACAGCAGATGCATAACGATATCGAAGCGCATACCAAGGCTCTAAATTAAACCAAGCGCCTTGTGGTTGGTGAGCAGGATCAACAAAATCAAGTGTTATACCAATACGTGGTTTATTTGCCATCAGAAATCACTACATCTTCTTTAGGATATGTACGGGGATATGGATCTTTTGTTTCAGGAGTTGGATCTGACTTGCGACCACAACCAGCAAGAAAAACAACAGCAAGAATTAAACTAAACAGATTATTCACGGCTTTTTTCTGGAAAATGGTGGGTGATGAAGGGATTGAACCTCCGACCCTCTCGGTGTAAACGAGACGCTCTACCGCTGAGCTAATCACCCATTTTTATGTATAAAAGGAGTCTCAAAAACGAGACTCACTATAAGTAACACTGTTTTTTTTTCGATGCAAGAACTTTTTAGAGACCTACAGCATCTTTTAGTTGCTTACCAGGACGAAATTTTGGAATTGCCTTCTCTGCAATCTGAATTTTCTCACCTGTGCGTGGATTACGACCTTCACCAGCTGGACGTTTAGTAACACCAAATGTACCAAAACCAAGAAGACGAACTTCGTCACCTGCCTTAAGAGCACCTGTGATTGATGCAAGCATTGCATCAACTGCACGTTCGGATTCTGCATTTTTTAAACCTGTAGAAGCCGAAACGCTATTTATAAGATCAACTCTGTTCACAACTGAACCTTTCATATGTAGAAGTTATAGGTAAAGTGTACAAATTGCTATTTTTATTGGTCAACATGTTTTCTTAAAAAAGCCATAAAACGAGGTATATTTCTCTATTTTTTTGAAAATTGAGCAGGGATTGTTGCACAAAAAGCACAAATCACATCATTGAATGACGTTATTATCCCAAGATCTAGCAGAGAAGTTACGCCAAAATCAGAAATTCCGCAGGGAACTATACCTTGATAATGTTCTAAATCGGGCGCGATATTAAAAGATAAGCCATGCCATGTCACGCCATGTGTGACACGAACACCGATAGCCGCAATTTTAGATTCCTTTTTTGTTATTGGATGCGTCACCCAAACACCAATACGATCAGGATAAAGGGCACCTTCAATTCCATAACTCAGCAGCACACGTAAAATCCAGTGTTCGAGCACCTTTACATATTGCCTAACATCAAGCTCAACCGCCTTTAAATCCACCATGCAATAAATGACAAGCTGTCCTGGCCCATGGTATGTATACTGCCCTCCCCGTCCAGCTTCATACACAGGAAAATTCTGCGACAGTAAATCTGTTTCTTTCGCACTTGTACCCGCCGTATAAAGCGATGGATGCTCTAAAAACCAGAACATGCCACTCGCCTCACCTTTATGAATAGAAGCGATGCGCGCCTGCATTACATCAGTTGCATTTTGGTATTCTATGGGCTGAAAAGAAATTATTTGTTCAATTGGAAAATGAGACATGTAGCATACATTCTAAACTCTAATTTTCTGCTCATACTACGGTAAACAAACCTGCATTGAAAGAAAAGATAGTATTAAACAACTTGCATTTATTGACTTTACACAAAATAAAAGGCACGCTCTGTGCATAATTCACGGCTTTTTTTAAAGCCTAAAAATAAAAGGTATTCGCTTGTCAACGTCGCTTATCACCGCATATCATCGTGCTGAAGACTATTTTTTTCGCGCAATTTCCACACATTGCCTCGATATTGGTAACACAGCAACGGCCTATATGACTGGCGTCCCTGTCAGAGACCTCAACATTGTGTACGTTCGAAACAATAAAGAATCGGTTGACGCTATCCTCTCTAAATGCAAAAAATTCTACGATCAACATAATCTTTTGTTTGTTGCCATTGTTCCAGAAGATTTATGCCCGACAGGAACAGACGCAGTCATACATGAAGCAGGCTATCACCAGGCAGGAAAATCAGTTGCTATGGCGCTTGATCTAAATTCAATCAAAGCACCTAATGCATTAGATAACACCAAAATACGCGCAACCGATAATCGCTTGTACGAATGGATGATTCCAATGATCGAGTCTTTTGAATCAACCTTTAACATGACAACATGCTATGCTGATGCTCACAAACACGCGCAAGCAATGAAAGCTCGTTTATATCATTATAATTTGTATGAAAACGATGAACCAATTACATCAATCACCTTATCAGTTCATGGCGCTATTGCACGCATTGATGATGTAGGCACTATACCCGAACACCAAAGAAAAGGGCATGCAACACATCTTGTTAATTTTGCCTTAGCAAAAGCAAAAGAATTAGGCGCCATGCATTGCTTTTTAGAGGCTTCTGAATCAGGATTATCGATTTATCAAAAACTAGGATTCTTTCCTTTGTTTACAACTAATATTTTTTCGTACGCGTTGGATGAGTAGCTTTATATAAACCTTTGTCTAAGCACTCATCAAAACTATAAATTCATTTTTATTCAAATTAATATTTTATTAATCATTTTAACACCATACTAAATAAATGATTTTATATTAAAATTGATATGCTATACGAACTGCATGAGTTTAAGAATGCTGCCATGCTTCCCGCTCATTTATGGAGCGAAGCAAATGGATTATTCATTAACATGTTTTTACTTGAGGGCACTCACTGGGGCAGACTCTATTCCGCTAGCAATAAAGTGATGGAGAGAACAACACGTCGCTATATGAAACCCGAATTTGGCATTTCTGAAATAACTGTTAAAACAAATAACCGTGCACAAAAATGCACCGTCAAAGAAACAATCATCCTCAATAGACCCTTTTGCAATTTAGTTCATTTTAAACGGTCTTGTGAAGGCCGTCTATTTGGTAAGAGTCACCCCAATGTACTGATCGTCGCCCCCTTATCCGGTCATTTCGCGACATTGCTTCGCGATACTGTGCGGGCGCTTTTGCCCGATCATAATGTATGGGTTACGGATTGGAAGGACGCCAGACTAATTTCACTCAACGAAGGGCCGTTTACACTCGACCATTATACCGATTTATTATTAGATTTTTTATCAATTTTTCATGGGAATGTTCATGTTCTTGCCGTTTGTCAGCCTGTTGTTCCAGCAATAATGGCAACCTCATATCTAGCGATGATTGATTCCCCACAACAGCCAAAATCGCTGATACTCATGGGCGGCCCCATTGATGCACGCATTAATCCTGGCGTCGTCAACCAATTCGCACTCGACCATAGCGTTAATTGGTTTGAACGCAATATTGTGGATAAAATACCAGCCTATTATCCAGGTGCAGGACGCAGTGTCTGTCCAGGCTTCATTATGCTAAACGGATTTATGGCACTTCATATTGATCGTCATCAAGAAGCATCATTCAGCTTATTTCAGCATCTTGTACAAGGTGACATGGAATCCGCAGAAACCCACCAGTTATTCTACGATGAATATCGATCTGTAATGGATGTGCCCGCTGAGTATTACATTCAAAGTGTTACACGCGTTTTTCAAACCTTTGATTTACCACTTGGTGGTATGACATTTCGTGGTCATCCTATCAATCCAGGGTTCATTCAAAAAACAGCACTCTTAACCGTTGAAGGTGAGCGTGATGATATTTCATGTCCCGGGCAAACCTATGCGGCACATTCTTTATGTTCGAACTTAGCAAACAACAAAAAAGAATTCCTTGTCCAAGAGGGTGTTGGGCACTACGGCATTTTCAATGGCAAACGTTGGCGCGAAGTTATAAAGCCTAAAATCGCTGCTTTTATTCAAAGGTTTGATTAAGAAAAAAATATAACAATCAAATTAATAATTTTTAAACTAATATATAATATAATTAAATTATAAAAATTTATTATGGATAAATAAATGCGTATTTTATTTCTATTCATTACATCGATGTCTTTACATGTTAACGCCGCCACTGACAGCCTCCTAAACCATCAAAAAGGCTTAAGTCAAATGGGTGATCAAGCAGGAAAGTCTTTAAAAGTAATTCGCAGTGAAGGAAGAGATCTTTTAGCCGTAGCGCGAACTGAAGCAAATGGCATTAGTCAGCAAGATTATAATTTTTTAAAGGGAACCTCTGCATTTGGGGCTTCTGGCGCTGAATGGGCTCATTTAGAG
>JANRCF010000016.1 GCA_030727085.1 Alphaproteobacteria bacterium
TCTACATCTACTTTTATTTCAAATAAAGCTTCATCATTTTATCACCGGCCATAAATTCACCATTTACCTCAAGTGATTCTGTTTTAATATGTGCAAGGGCAAACTGCCCGCATGTAGAGCGAAGCGTGCCGACACTTACGCCATCTTGCGTAACGTCAGCTCCACTTACAGGTGCATCCGTTTCAAACTCAACGCACACGAGCTGGCGCTTACCAAGCTTTCGATAATGCATGCGTGCTGTTAATTCTTGCCCAACATAGCACCCCTTTTGAAAATCAATCGCGTTCAATCGATCGAAACCGTATTCCATAATGAACCCACGTTCGTACGGCACATCTCGCGCTCCATCGGGCATACACAAACGGATACGTCGTGCGTCATATACCTCAATCCCTGCGGTCAATTGCCGCTTTATTGTGGTATAAACACGACGGCCCATTTCTGTGGTGCGAGGATCTTGCACGGTCAGAGCATCACTTCCTTCAGCAGTTGGTGCATCAAAGGATGCATACACACCAATATCAACACGCAGCGCAAGCGTTACTTTTGATCGTAATTTATACATGTTCAGTTTTTTTAGTAATTCAATAGCATGCTCAGCCTCAACATCAAGCCATATATGATTTATTGACAACATCACTGCAAAAGCATCATTCAGGAATTTCCCTTGGGAATTTAAAAACACAGTGTAAAGGCATGCACCAGGCACCAACCGCGTCATATCATTCGTAGTTTGGCCTTGCAAAAATGCAATAGCATCTTCCCCTTTAAATTCAATAATAGTGCGATGTGCAAGTGTGATGAGCGTCATGTGATTATTTCTATTTTTTTATGTAAGCATGAGCAGATCATAGCATTTTCACTGATACTGGCGATAGATATTTGCTAATTACGCACCTTTTCCTTATGATGTAGCGTGTTCCGGAAGAAGATATAAAATCATTATGACCCCCACCTTTTCTCTCTATATCCACTGGCCATTTTGCGAATCAAAATGCCCCTATTGTGATTTCAATAGTCATGTCCTTCGTACGATTACCGAAGACATGTGGATTGATGCAATCATCCATGAAATGACACGAACGCGTGATTTGATGGAGCCGCGCACACTCTGCAGCGTCTTCTTTGGTGGCGGCACGCCATCCCTGATGTCACCAGAAGCTGTGGCGGCAGTAATCAATGCTGCAACGACTCTATGGCAAACAACACCAAATCTTGAAATATCGATGGAAGCTAACCCTGGCTCCGTCGAGGCTGCACGTTTTAGAGGTTATCAACAAGCTGGCGTGAATCGACTATCACTTGGAATTCAAGCACTTAATGACGCAGATCTAAATTCTTTAGGACGCAAACATAGCGTAACAGAGGCGCTTAAAGCACTTGAAATTGCACAAAATACATTTGATCGCGTGTCGTTTGATTTGATTTATGCGCGCATGAACCAAACGTTGGATGCCTGGAAAGCGGAGCTTGCCACGGCGCTTTCTTTTGGAACAGAGCATCTATCGTTATATCAACTCACAATTGAACCTGGCACGGCTTTTGCGCCATTACATAAACGTGGCGAACTTGTCATTCCAGAAGAAAATGAGGCATATCATTTGTTCCAATTGACGCAAGAAATGACAGAGGCAGCGGGTTTGCCTGGGTACGAAGTGTCTAATCATGCGCGCCTAGGAAAAGAATGCCAGCATAACCTGACCTACTGGAATTATGGTGATTACGTAGGCGTTGGCCCTGGCGCACATGGGCGTATTCACCTGACAAATAGCGATCGAGTTGCGACACAACAAATCAAGGCACCCGAATTGTGGCACAAATCCGTTTCTGAGAAAGGGACAGGCGACCAATCAGTGATAGAATTAACATCAGATGAGCAATTTAAAGAACGTTTGTTGATGGGACTTCGGCTTAAAACTGGCATTACAATTTCGTCACTCGGTAGAGAATTTACAGAACTTGAACAGAACCGGCTTCTGACACTTCGTAAGGAAGAGTTGCTGATGCCAAGTGAATCACTGTTACAACTGACCGCAAAAGGTACACTTGTGCAAAATGCCGTGTTAGCGTATATGCTAGGGGATTAATTCATTTATTTTTTTACCTTCCTCCCATACATTAGCAAGACACAAGTCTAGGCGAAGTCAGAAGTCTTAAGAGCGCGACAATCTTTCTTTTCCTATCATTACCAGACTCCCAGTCAGGGAGCGGATGACAAAAAGCAATAGATAACCCTACCCCTTCAAATGAGTCAGTAAACACAAATAATCCAACGATCCAATTTCGCCTGATGTTCTTGTTTTTTCTTCATGCAAAAATTGCTTATAAACAATAAAATTCTCTAGAACGCGCTGCACATAATTCCGCGTTTCTGCATAAGGAATACATTCAATCCAATTCACGACATCAACGCCAGGTAACCTGGGGTCCCCATAATCTCTAATCCATTCATCCACAGGTTTTGGACCCGCATTATAAGCTGCGAGACTGAGAACTAAACTGCCCCCATAATTATCCAATAATCCTTCAATATGCGATGTGCCAAGCGTGATATTTTGAATCTTTTCATATAAATTTATTTTAGGAGAAAGATTAATTAAAAATCGTTTGGCTGCACGAGCTCGTTCTTGACGAGCAGTTGCAGGCACTAGCTGCATCATCCCTCGCGCATTAGCTCCACTTAATGCAGATTCATCAAACCCACTCTCACGCCTGATGATTGCATGTGCAAGGGGCATTAAAAGGTTGCCAAATTGACTTTTTGGAATAATACGATTAATAGAGGATTCCCTTGTTTCTGGACGCAACAATGGATAGGCCACCTTAAACGTCATATGCGTTTTGCGTGCCAACAAAATAGCATAAGAGCTACTCTTCATTGTCTCAGCCAAATCAAATACTTGGCGCTGAAATGCAAGCGTTTTACTGATGTTAAGTAACGCAAAAAAGAATGCATCACAATTATGCCCCTTTATCGATTCGGGCACTGATCGAATTACTTGCACAAGTTCCAGGCTCTCGAAAGCTGCTCTTTCTGCAGGAGACACAGTTATCTCCAATACAGCCTTAAAGGATGCATTCTTAACTACAGGATATTGATTTTTTAGTTTAGTGTTGGCAATTTGACTTGCAGCCATTTGACCATAAAACGTCGTGGAATACGTACTTGCTTGAAGAAATGCCTTTTTTGCCTCACTCAACTGGTTCAGTTTTAAATAGGACTCACCAATCCAATAAAGCGCACGTGCCTTACTAATTGCTTGCTGCACAACGGCTTCAATCCTTTTAAAAACACCTAATGCTTTTTCAGGCCTATTCGCGTAATTAAGGGCAAGCCACCCCGTCATATAATGAGCATGTGCACATTCTTCCTTACATCGTATTTCACCTTGGTACTTTTCTTTATTAATCTTAAACCCATGGTTTTTTACAAGTTTATACGCATCTATTGGGCGCTTGGCATCCATCATTCGGCGCGCGAGAAGATTGCGTTCTTTCCAGAAAACACTGGCGTGCTGCTGTTCATCCAGAAATGTGTGTGTTAAAAAAAGCTGAACTGCAGCATCAGTTCCTTCAGTCGTTTTAAGCTGGCGATAATAGCGAATCAGTTCAAACACGACGCCTTCATTATTACCGGGAACACTGATCAATTTTCGAGCACGCTCAGCAGCACCCGGCTTCTTTGCCAGCAAATCAAGACGCAGCGAGATGCGTTCCTTTTCATCAGGCGTTAAATGCCCAAGCAAAGCCATAGCGTCGCTACTATGTCTTGTGTAAAGCATATTGCTGCTGTGCAAATATGCCCATAAAAAGGGCAAATATTTTTTATAATTAACAAGCTGTGCAATAATATTGTCTGGGATTGAAAAAGACACAAGTAACTTATAAAACTCTTGTTTTGCTTGATCAATCTTTCCTTGTGCAATCAATGCTTTTGCATAGTAAAACTGGCCTTTTCCAGTAAGTGGATGATAACGATCAAAAAACCGAACCACTTGAGCTATAGCCACAGGATCTATACCAGGATCACCCAGCGCGTCTTCGGCCTTTTCGCGCAATGTTGCTTGTTTTGGCCACGTTGGATGCTGCTCAACAAATGTTGCTATTTCAATAAACGTGGCTGTCCCCAGCAATAGCCGCTTCCATTGATTAAACAGCGATTTTGCATTAATACGCACACCTGGAGCTTTCACCGCCTTTTTTACTGCAGGCAACACTGCAGGTGCTACACTTAAACTTACTTGCGCAGAAAGTGCTGGTGTACTTGAAAGTATGGCAGGCGGATTTATTTGTGCTATAGTAGGGGTCATAAATGTTAGTGCGCTTTGTTTTATAGCAGTAGACACACCTTGTGTGACAAGGGTCACTGGTGTCAGCGCATCGGCTTTAGTCATTACAAAAAACCAACAAAGTCCGATACTAAGTAAGAAATAACGACGAAGCAACACATCTTTCAAGGAGCATTTCCCTTATGCTAAAAGGTTCAATTGTAGCCCTAATAACGCCATTTCGTTCTAATCAAATAGATGTCGTGGCATTAAAACGCCTGCTAGAATGGCACCTCACACAAGGTACCGATGGTATTGTTATATGCGGCACAACTGGAGAAGCAGCCATGCTTACCCCAGAAGAACGTACCCTTATAATAAGCATAGCTGTATCCGTACTAAAAGGTAAAGTCCCTGTTATTGTTGGTTGCGGCACATCGTCAACGGCTCAAACCCTGGCGTTTATGCAAGAGGCTGAAACATTAGGTGCCGATGCAACGCTTATTGTCACACCTTATTACGTAAAACCATCTCAACAAGGAATTATCCAACACTTTAAAATGCTGCATGAACACACACGCATTCCAATTATTGTATATAACAATCCTGGACGTGTTGGTGTAAATATCGAAATAGAAACAGCCATAAAATTGTGTGAAATTCCACGCATACTCGGGTTTAAAGACTCTCATTCCGACCCAACGCGCATGGCGGCACTAAGATACGCTGTTGGCAATAAAATGTCTTTGCTGTCAGGTGAAGATAACATTGCTTCCGCACACATGTTGTATGGCGCAGACGGCTCTATTTCCGTATTAGGAAATATTGTACCTGATTTATGCAAACGCCTTATGAACGCATGGAAATCGCATGATATTCAAGCTTTTACACGGATAACACACGAATTATATCCCCTCTGCACAGCACTTTCAGCTGAAACAAATCCATGCACGGTTAAATATGCTGTTTCAAGAATGGGCTATTGTACCGAGGATGTGCGTCTGCCATTAACGACAATCCGAGAGGAATCCAAGCAAGGAATTGATGAAGCCCTTGTAAGGCTTAATAAAATGCCAAGAGCGGCATGAAACAATGTTATACAAGAGCCTGACTTCTTCTAGTTTCCCTCTGGCTTGACCAGAGGGTCCATGGATCCTATGATCAAGTCATAGGAATACTAAGAAATGATAAATTTAATTAACTGAATGGTCACGCCCTTTGGATCGCCATGACGGAGTTAAATAAACAAAGAGAACCAACATGACAAAAACCACCGATAATTACAAGGTTATTGCATTTAACAAGCGTGCACGTTTTGACTACGAACTGATCGAAATTGTCGAGGCAGGCATTATGCTTATGGGCAGCGAAGTTAAATCCCTTCGCCTTGGTAAAAGCAGCATCAACGAAGCCTATATTGGTGAAATGACTGAAGAGGGTGCAGATCATTGCGGATTATATTTGATCAATGCAACCATATCTGAATATCCGCAAGCAAAAAATTTTGCTCATGCTGAAAAGCGCCCGCGCTGCCTATTGATACGCAAACGACAAATGAATAAATTCTTAGGATCGATCCGAAAAAAAGGTATGACAATTGTACCTTTAAGACTTTATTTCAATGGTAAAGGCATTGCCAAGCTAGAAATTGCATTGGCAAAAGGTAAGCAAACACACGACAAACGAGCCGCGATCAAAGACCGCGACTGGAACCGTGAAAAAGCGCGTGTGTTGAAAGGTCAGTAATAACAAATATAAAATAAATTGTAAATAAAATATATTTACAGGCATAAATGTTAATTGACATTGACCTACTTAGACATATCTACCCATCATAAACCAATCTATTGATTTAAAACATGGTTTAGGGGTGTGTGCAGCGCACACTCCTCCCCCCCCACCAGCTAAAAACCACAAGAACTCCACCAGTTTTCCTTGCTTGACCAAAGGGTCCATATGTTGAGCGGATAAGCACATGGTTCTTCGTGTCAAGCACGAGGAAAACTAAAGGAGTGGGTGAAGCAAAACTAAAGAAAAGTGGAGCAAAAATAAAGGAGTTATAATGAAAAAACAGACTAGATTACCACACCTGTTGCGCAGGTTCGCAATGACGGTCGCAGGGAGACTGTTCACTGAACTGTGTCAAATAACGAAAATGGGATAAAATAGGTTAT
>JANRCF010000017.1 GCA_030727085.1 Alphaproteobacteria bacterium
TTGATCACCCGTTGCGCCAACTTTTTCCAGCATAGCAAGTGTGTCATCACCAAAAATGACTTTTAATGGGCCTTTAATTTGCTTGCGGCGCTGATGAAACACGGCTTGCGTAATTTGTTCGAGGGTTGGAAGGAGTGGTAAATATTTATGCGCATCTGGTTTTGGGTGCAAATGAATAACACTTGATTCAATTTTGGGTGCTGGTGTAAATACGTGTGGAGGCAGATCAAAACCATGCTCTATTGTGCACAAAATTTGTGCAATGATCGAAAGGCGTCCATACTCACCTGAACTTGGCTGAGCTGCTATTCGGTGTGCGACTTCCTTTTGAAACATGAGTGTCATTGACCCAATTGCGGGTAATTGATGCAACCATCGTATAAGCAATTCTGTACCGATATTATAGGGAAGGTTCGCTACAATATGGATTGGTTTTTGAGGCGCCTCCGGCGCAAGGCTAGCCAATTCAATGTTTAATGCATCGCCCTCGATGACTTGGAAATTTGTATAAGCATCTTTTAAATAGATAAGAGCTTTTACACATAAAGGGTCATATTCAATTGCTATTAATTGCTCAAGAGGTTGGTCTAATAACGCGCGTGTTAGGCCACCTGGGCCAGGGCCGATTTCAAGCACACGTGCATCCCTTGGTAGGCGTGCAAACGTTGCTATGCGTGCGGTAATTGTTTCATCAAATAAAAAATTTTGCCCATACTTTTTTGTGTATTTTTTGTCAGGCAACAATCCATACTTATCAACGATTGAGCGAATTGACGGAAATGACATATGTTAAGCCTTAATTATTGTATGCTCAGTGACTAAACACTGCTGTTGCTTTGTGTAAGATATACCATTTTTATAAGGTTTTGACACATTTAATAAATGTTTATAGAGATTCTTGTTTTTCAAATGCATTGTGAAGAATAATTAAATATGGTATTCTTAATTAATTTTATTCAAAATGGGGTGTTAATTATGGATTTAATATTTTACGTATTGCCGGCATTGTTTATAGTTATTTTTATATCGCAAGCAATACGCGTCGTGCCACAGGGGTATGAATTTACCGTAGAGCGTTTTGGGCGTTATACGCATACATTGCGACCTGGATTGCACATATTGATGCCTTTTGTCGAACGCATAGGGGCTAAAGTAAGTGTTATGGAAACCGTTCTTGAAGTTCCATCGCAAGATGTAATTACTAAAGATAACGCGGCAGTTACCGTCGATGGTATCGTGTTTTTTCAAATTATGGATGTCGCTAAATCTGTGTACGAAGTGGCAAACATCAAAGTTGCAATTCTGACGATGACAATGACAAATATCCGTACCGTGATGGGGTCAATGGATTTGGATGAATTGTTATCACAACGTGAGGCTATAAATGCACGCTTGCTTGGTGTTGTTGATGATGCAACGAGTCCATGGGGGCTTAAAGTAACACGTATTGAAATTAAAGATATTCGCCCCCCACGTGATTTGGTTGAATCCATGGGGCGCCAAATGAAAGCTGAACGTGATAAGCGTGCGACAATTCTAGAGGCTGAAGGTGAGCGTCAATCATCTGTTCTGAAGGCAGAGGGTGCGCGTCAATCAGCAATTCTAGAGGCTGAAGGTGAAAAGCAAGCAATGATTCTGGAAGCAGAAGGTAAGCGAGAAATGGCTTACCGTGAAGCGGAAGGTCGTGAACGTTTGGCTGAAGCAGAAGCAAGTGCTACGCGCGCCTTGTCGGACGCAATTGGCCAAGGAAACCAGCAGGCGCTTAATTACTTTATTGCACAAAAGTATGTAGAAGCATTAAAGGGTATCGCAGTTTCTCCAAACCAAAAAGTACTGATGATGCCGCTTGATACCGCCAACATTATGGGAAGCATTGCGGGTATTGCCGAGCTATTATCCAAAAATGACACAGCTGGATCCGTAGCAACAGTAAAGAAACCTCGGACACCTTAGGCATTTGCAATACCACTTGTCGTTCCCGCTTGGCTGTGAATACAGACTGTTTAGGCTGCTTCAGAACACACGATGTTTGATGGAATTCTTCTGGATTTTCAGCCAAGCGGGAATGACAGTCTGAAAATACAGATAATGTTATGTTGATAAAACAAAGGAATACGTATGCTAAGTGAATTATCTTTGAATCATATCGCCGTTTGGCAATGGTTTTTTGCCGCTGGTGTTGTGTTGATGCTGCTTGAACTATGCTTGCCAGCCTTCTTTTTATTGTGGATTGGTCTAGCGTGTTTATGTACTGCAGGAACGGTTGTTTTGCTAGGGCTTGGGGCAATGGGGCAATTGCTATCTTTTTGCTGTTTTTCTCTTGTTTCGTTAACAGTCGGTTATTTGTTTTATGCGCGGAAATCAATGCAAAACCAGCACCAGGGAACAACCGATTTAAATAATCGTACCGAGCAGCTTATTGGTCAGTTACTAACCCTTGAACAAGCAATTTCTGCTGGCAACGGTGAGCATGCAAAATGTTATATCAATATTAATGATACACGCTGGACGGTTCGGAGTGTTAATGCACTTGCTATCGATAGTGACACGCAAGTGCGTGTGGTTTCGATAAAAGGAAATACTCTGATAGTGGATGTTGTTTAGTATTTAATTGTGGATTATGTATTAAAGCGTGATAAGTACCATATGTGCAAATTATGTAATTTAAAAATTAATTCTATTTGCTAATAAAAAGCATTGCGTTTTTTCTATGGCTTTAGTATGTATAAATGAATAGAAAGGATTTTAAATGACTGATGTATTAAATGTATCTACCCTGCTTGAACATACAAGTAGAATCGCCGCTGCATACGTTGCAAGCCAAAAAACACCAATAGAGGATATTTCGCACGTTGTGGGTCGTATTTTTCAATCTCTTTCAGAGATTAGCATCAATCCAACTGGAACTACGTCGCGGGCTCCATCTGCTCCTGCTGTACCAATTGAAGATTCAGTGCATGATGAATACATCGTTTGCCTTGAAGATGGTAAGCAGCTCCAAATGTTGAAGCGCCATCTTAGCACTGTGTATGGCATGACATTGCAGCAATATAAAGATCGCTGGGATTTGCCACATGATTATCCAGTGGTATCACCAAGCTATGCACGTCGTCGCAGCGCAATTGCAAAAAATACAGGCCTTGGCAAGACAGGTCGTAAAAAATCAAAACTTACAATGTTGAAAACAGCTTAATTATTTTTTATTTAATGAATGAAAATCAGTGATGCACCCTATGTGCACCGCTGATTTTTTATATATACAGGTAGCATCTTCATCTTTAGCAGTTATTACCCGCTGCATGCCCTGATGACCAGGCCCATTGAAAATTATAGCCACCAAGCCACCCTGTTACGTCGACAACTTCACCAATAAAGTAAAGCCCTGGTACCTTTTTACATTCCATTGTTTTGGATGAAAGTTCATTCGTATCAACACCGCCTACCGTAACTTCGGCCTTTTGATAGCCTTCACTCCCATTAATCGGTACGCTAAATCGCTGAATTGAGTCTGCTATTTTAAACAAACTATCTTTTTTAAGGTCGGTTATACTTTTGTTAAAATCAGCATTCGTTGCTAGATGGTCGACCAGACGATTTGTGAGATACCCTTTTAAGTAGTTTGCGGGTGTTTTCTTACTGTTTTTGTCAGCCATGAATTGCTCTTTTAAATCAAGACCAGGTAATAAATTAATGCTAATTTCTTTATTGTTAAAATTCTCTAGATAAGATGAGATTTGTAAAATGGCTGGGCCGCTTAGTCCTTTATGAGTAAACAGAATATTTTCAGCAAAATGTGTCTTTTTATACGAGGCAATTGACGGATTTGAAACACCGCTTAGCGTAGTAAAAAGTTCACGTATGGATGGATCAACGATTAAAGGAACGAGAGCAGGACGCGTTGGTATAATATTTAGGTTGAATTTCTTTGCAATGCGGTAACCAAAATCACTGGCACCTATGAGTGGAATGGATAGGCCGCCACAGGCAACAATAAGCGAATTGCTGGTAAATGTTCCATCACTTGTATTTATGCGGAAATGATCGCTTTTAGAAACGTCTGAAACACTGCACCCTGATTTAACGTCAACATTATTTTTTTCGCATAAATCAAGGAGCATTGAAATTATTTGCTTTGATGATCCATCGCAAAAAAGCTGTCCTAAAGTTTTTTCATGATAGGCAATTCCATATGATTCAACGAGTGCAATAAAATCTTTGGGGGTATATCCAGCTAAAGCAGATACGATGAAGTGTGGATTTTGTGAAAGGTAATTGGCTTTAGTTGCATTGATATTTGTAAAGTTGCAACGTCCACCACCTGAAATTCTGATTTTTTCACCAATTTTATGTGTGTGCTCAATGAGGAGTGTTTTTTTACCCCTTTTTCCTGCACAAGATGCAGCCATTAAGCCTGCTGCGCCAGCGCCTATTATTATTACATCGTAATGGGACATTGTTTTTATATCGTGAGTGAAGTTGTACTAGTTCTAATGGAGTTACTGTCTGAACTCAAGCATCCTTTTCGATTCTTTGTTCACGTTCGGCTGCTATAAACGCAATAGCAACATTTTTTAAATTTATACCTATTTGGTTTCAACACGCGAGATACAGCCCGAAAAAGGCGCAACAAAAAAGCCCACCTTGTAAAAAGATGGGCTTTAAAATACTGTTTAATGAGAATCTAAGCAATAATATCTGGTTGTAAAATACTGTTAAGTTTTAGAATTTTACTTTGCAATTGTTCTTTTTTACGGTTCATCTGATAATGACCAAAATTCAATGCACCCATATTTACACGGGGGGTTGCTTGAATTCTCGCTTCAAGTTGTGTTTTTTCTGATTGAAAACTTTTCAACTTTGACTGTAAATCTTTAAATGTATCTGTGCTGATAATCATGGTTACAAAACCTTTTAACATCCCATACCTTATAAAATGGACTTTTTTTTGAAAAAATCAAGAGTAAAAGTAAAAAAAAGGTTAACAAAACGCATTTTTTTTTATTTTTTTTTGTATAAAGCTATAATAGGCTAGAGAGTTCGATATGATTTATTACTGTATAGCCATTGTTAGTGACAAGAGTCTGTAAAAAAATCACGAAATCCCCTATAGTAGGTGTCAAAATACAAGTTGAGAAATAATAATGATTAGAGTTCGTTTTGCGCCAAGTCCGACAGGTTTACTTCATATAGGTAATGCACGTGCAGCCGTTTTACCATGGCTTTTTGCGCGTAAGAATGGTGGACAATTTATGTTGCGTTTAGATGACACTGATCGTGAACGTTCAACAGAAGCTTTTGCTGAGGCTATTCAGCATGATGTAGCTTGGCTTGGCTTGACGCATGATTTATTTGCAAAACAGTCTGATCGTTTTGATCGCTATACAGAAGTTATGAAAAAGCTGATTGATGATGGACGTCTTTACCCGTGCTATGAAACGCCAGAGGAATTGGACTTTAAACGTAAGCGCCAACTTGCTAAAGGTGAGCCGCCTATTTATGATCGTGCAGCATTATTGCTAACTCCTGAAGAGCATGCAAAGTATGAAGCCGAAGGGCGCAGGCCACATTGGCGTTTCAAGCTTGTGCCTGGCAAAATTGCTTGGAATGATCATATTCGTGGGCCTGTTGAGTTTTTGTCTGATCGTATTGGTGACCCAGTGCTTGTGCGTGAAGATGGTGTGTTCTTGTACACACTTGCATCTGTGACTGACGATGTTGATTTTGCCATTACCCATATTGTACGTGGCGAAGACCACGTAACCAATACAGCGGTTCAAATTCAATTGTTTGAAGCGATAACAGGTACGCCATGTACGGTTGAGTTTGCACATTTCACATTGTTTTTGGATAAAAGTGGGCAGGCATTATCAAAGCGTCTTGGTAGTCTTAGTATCCGTTCGATGCGCGAAAAGGGTTTAGAGCCGATGACGATTTGTAGTTTGCTAGCCCGTCTTGGCACATCAATGCCTGTTGAACCTATGTTATCACTCGATGCACTTGCAAAAGATTTTGACTTCTCAATCTTTAGCCGTACTGCGCCGCATTTTGATGAACATGAACTTGATGTACTTAATCATAAGCTTTTGACACATATGTCATATGAACAAGTTAAGGATCGTTTGCCAGCAACTATTGACGCAAAGCTGTGGGAATTAATTCGTGGTAATTTAGAGTCTGTGTCTGATATCAGTGCATGGAAAGATATCTTTAGTGATGATCTAGTTATTGCAAAGCATGAAGAGTCTGATTACTTACGTGACGCGCTAGAGGCATTGCCGGCTGCGCCATGGGATGTAACGACGTGGAGTGTGTGGACGAATGCGCTAAAAGATAAAACGCAGCGCAAGGGTAGAGCATTGTTTATGCCACTGCGTCAAGCGCTGACAGGTCACGATCATGGCCCTGAAATGAAAGATTTACTACCATATATCGGGTACAATCGGGTGGTTCAACGTTTGGAAAAGGCTAAGGGATGAGTCTGGCATTGAGAAAATCTGATTTTACACAACGTGGGCGATTCATTACATTTGAAGGTGGTGAAGGTTCTGGCAAGACAACACAGTCAAAAAAATTATTTGCCAAACTTGACGAAGTTGGCATTGGTGTTATGTGGACGCGTGAACCTGGTGGCAGCTATGGTGCTGAAGAAATTCGGTCGTTGCTTGTCAAAGGTGAATCTGATCGCTGGGCGCCATCGACTGAGGCATTATTGATGTTTGCAGCACGTGATGATCATTGGAAAACATGGATTGAGCCAGCACTAGAGGCTGGCACATGGGTGATTTGTGATCGTTTTGCTGACTCAAGTTATGCCTATCAAGGTTATGGAAAAGGTGTATCGATAGATTTTTTAAAAGCACTCTATCAAAACACAGTGGGTGCGACGCAACCTGATCGTACGTATTTATTCGATGTACCCGTTGATATTGGTTTGGCGCGAGCGCATACACGTATGTCGGCAGTGCAAGTGAAAGAAGATCGATTTGAGGGGTTAGGGTCGCCGTTTCATGAACGTGTTCGCGCAGGGTTTAAGGCCTTGGCAAATGAGGACTCATCGCGGATTTTTACCCTTGATGCAACTCAGTCGATTGAAACACTTGAAGCCCAAGTTTGGCAGGATGTGCAATGTTTGATGTCACTAGCTACAGCCCATGGTTGATTGTTGCACTCGTCGGGTTAATTATTTTTAGACCTGATGATTGGCAAGAGCTGGCGTTGAATGCAGGGCGTTGGGTACGACGTGTGCGCGCCTATGTGCTGGAGTGGCAAGAGTATCTGGAATTCACGTCTGATGCTGGTGTGCAGAGTGTTAGTAGGGCGCCTATTATGTTAGATCAACCTAAAGTTTTGCCGACGTGTGATATGATGTTTTGGTCATCGAAAGAGATGGGCGGGCGCATTATTTCTGTACCAGCTAATATGTAATTATATTTTTATTTACTGTCATTCCCACGGAGACGGGAATCCAGATTTTTGTTACTGCTAAACCCTATTAACTAATATTTATAAACTAGCTTTTCTGGATTCCCGCCTCCGCGGGAATGACAACGAATGGGGGCAGATTATCACACACCCTGACTCAGCTGATCTTGAAAACCCATCAATGTCAGTCCGCCACCAGAATGGATAATTAAACAGTTACCTTTGATTTTTTCATTCGTAATGATACGGCGTGATTCTAAAAACAATTTTACCGAATAAACGGGATCAGTTAGAAAACCTTCGGTGCGCGCAATACGTCGTATTTCGTCGAATATTGTTTTGTTTGTTGATCCAAAAGCACGTCCCACATGTGGGCGATAGAGTTTTAATTTTTCTTTCACAAAAGGCCATTTCATTTGCGCCCCAATCAAAGACTCAAATTGCGTTTTAAGATCTGAGAGAGTCTCTAAAAACTCTCGTTCTTCCTCTGCCATCAGTACTACATGAAAGTTCGTTGTTTTTTTAAGCCACGCAAAAGCAAGTATCGTTGCGCATGCCATCATGCCGGTACCAGAATCAATGAAAATATGATCAAATGCTTTGCCTAGCTGCACTTCGTTGTTTACTATATCGAGGGCCAGGGTTAATGCACCCGGCAATGACTCTGCAACTGATGCACCTTCCGGAATGATCATGGTTTGTTTTGATCGTTTTTTTGCATAAAGTGCTGCTATTTCTTGAACGTTTGGCCATTCATCGCGGCTAACCCAATGGATCGAATCGTTTGGAACCATCAGTGAAGTTAGTAAAAAGTTGCCAATCTTTTTTGTCTGGGTATCACCATGTAAAAAAAGCGTAGGTTGAATGCTGTTTTCAATCAGCAATTGAGTTAGCCCTACTATGTTGTTGGAATATGCCCCGCCAATTAAAATGGCTTCTTTAATCTTGTTTGCTAGTAGATGGGGAATGAGTGAGCTATATTTACGAATTTTAAACCCTGATATACCAAAGCCAAGTTCATCTTCACGCTTAACAAAGCAGGATGTTTGTGAGTCACCAAATGTTTTAAGTGTATGAGTGCGTGAATGCAAAGGGTAGGATGCTGTCGTGCCTATGCAGTTTTTTAATGTAAGCAAATTTTGATCAGTGTTCATGCTATTCAAACAAAATCGCCATTGCTATGTGATTTGTATAAACACCATCAATGCAAATGGCATTACGTAAGATACCCTCGATTTCAAACCCTACTTTTTTGTAGAGAGCAATTGCATTTGTATTCGTTTCACGAACGGTAAGTTCAACGCGCGTTAAGCCTTTTTCTTTTGCTGCGGTGAGCGTTGTTAGTATTAATTTCTCACCAATACCTTTGCCTCGATGGGATTTTATAACGCCAATACCAAGCTCTCCACTATGTTCAAGAATAGGAAAGTTTTGTGAGCGAATATCGCACCAACCAACGACGTTTCCATTATCAATGGCTACAAAATGAGGCATGCCTTTCTCACGATTTCCGTGTACAAATAAACGTGATGATTCAAGGGTAAATCCTTCTAGTGATAGTAAATACAAACGTTCCTGTGCTACAGCACTAACAGCTTTGCAAAACCCTTCAATATGCTCATCAGTGATCGGTACAATCTCATAACTCATCGTGGTTTCCTTACACAGGTTGTAATCAAAGCCGCTATATAGAATAGCGATGCCACCAGCACAATCGTTGGCCCCGTAGGTAGCGCCGCATGATACGACAGCAGCAATCCGCTATAGCTTGATACCAATGCAACAAAGATGGCAACACATAGCGTTATGCGCAGGCTATTACACAATAAACGCGCTGTGATCGCAGGGATCATCATCAACCCAAGTGCCATTAATGTACCGATGGCTTGACAGGCTGCCACTAAGTTAATCACCACAAGACCAATGAAAATGACTGTGTAACGATTACCGCCGCAATCAACGGATTGCATAAAAAGGGGATCAAAGCATTGATACACTAACGGTCTGAAAATGATACGCAAAATAATAAGCGATAGAATTGATAGAATGATAATCGTTCTAAGGATGTCTAGATCAACTCCAAGAACTGAACCGAACAATAAATGCATTACGTTCACGGCACCTCCTGCTTTTGATATCAGCAACACACCTAATGCCAATGCCAGCAGATAAAACCCACTAAAGCTTGCATCTTGCGGTAGACGCGTTTTCTGACTCGCCAGAACACTTAAACCAGCAATTAGAAACCCAGCTAGCATGCCGCCAATAGTAAAGCCAGGCAACCAGACTCCCCAAATAAAAAAGGCAGCTGCAATGCCGGGCAGTATTCCGTGAGAAAGTGCTTCACCCATAAGGCTCATTCGTCTGAGCAACAAAATAATACCAAGCACTGGGCACACAACAGACAGTGTCAGGCACGCTGCAAGTGCACGTTGCATGAAGACAAAATCATGAATGGGCGCAATCAAAGTGCTACAGAGAAGATCGATCATGCTATATATGCCTTTCGAATCAATTCCACGTCAGAAAGAATAGTTTTGCTGTCGCCTTGAGCGATCACGCTTCGGTTCAACAAAATTGACTGGGGAATATAACGTTCAGCCAGATGGAGTTGATGGATCACCGTAATGATCGTTTTACCTGCCGTGAGCCAGTTTTGAAGTAATGCGAGTAGATCCTCTGTGGTTGGTTGGTCAACGGCTGAAAAGGGTTCATCTAAAATCAATAAATCTGCTTCTTGTAGCCAGAGTCGCGCAAATAAAAGTCGTTGAAACTGCCCGCCACTAAGGACGCTTATTGGTTTGTTTTCAAACCCCGATAAACCAACCATTGAAAGTGCATGTTCAAGTCGGTCGCGATCTTCAGGCACAAGCCCATGATACAAACCAATTTTCGGCCAAAAACCCATCGCCGCGACATCGCGCACGTTTAAAGGAAACTGTCGGTCAAGCTGATTATGCTGCGGCAAATAGGCACGTTTAGCTCCAGCTGCAAGGCATACTGTGCCATCACTCGGTTTTAAAACTCCTGCACAAATTTTAAGTAATGTACTTTTTCCTGCGCCGTTAGGACCAATGAGGGCTGTAAATGATCCTTTAGAAAAGGTCAGATTAACGTCCTGTAAAACGACGGTGCCACCAAACATATGAGAAAGAGAAAGTGATAACATAGGGCTTTAGATTTTTAAATTAATAAAGTATACAAAAGCAATAGTAGCATACATCATTTCGTTGAGCGAGTCGCAAAGCAGAATGTATTGGTGGGCATCTCTCTTTTCTTTCAAAATTACGCATAATCTTGTACGTTCAAGGAAGAGTTGTAATTTAAAACAAAGATGCACATGATCTCTTTTGAAACTGTTGCTCATATTCTAGCGCTTGTCCTTGCTATTACCCTGCATGAGGCCGCTCATGGTGCAATCGCGTATGTTTTTGGCGATGATACCGCAAAGCGAATGGGCAGATTAACGTTTAACCCGATTGCACATGTTGACCCAGTGGGTACGTTGCTTTTGCCGGGCCTACTTTACATGACAGGTGCGCCGTTTTTATTTGGTTGGGCAAAGCCAGTTCCTGTTGATTTTTTGCGGCTTAATCCAAGACGACTTGGAATGATCTTAGTCGCGTTTGCAGGCCCTGGAATCAATTTGATTTTAGCGTGGATAGCTGCGATGGCAATGCACATGTCATTTGAACATGGAACATTCTTGCACACGTTTCTACCACTTTTCTTTCGAATTAATATCACCTTAGCCGCGTTTAATTTGTTGCCGATTTTACCACTTGATGGGGGGCGCATTTTGGTGGGGCTTTTGCCGCCATCGCTTGCGTGGCATTACAGCAAGACTGAACGTTTTGGAATGCTAATCGTTTTATTACTTATGATGTCACCATCTTTGCTAAGCCTTATCGGGATTCGTGCAAATCCATTTGTTTGGGTGTTAAGGCCAATTTTTGATGTGTTATTTAAAATGATATTGATGTTGTCAGGTAATTGAAAATTAAAAATGGAGAGCTAAAATGCCATCAGAAAGCACAGTTTACAAAACCTACGATAAAATCGCCGATTGGTTTGACGAACACAGATCGCGCGAACTGTTTGAAAAACCGTATCTTGATAAAGTAATTGGTCATATAAAACCGGGCAGTATCATTTTAGATTTAGGCTGCGGTATGGGTGAGCCGATCACAGAGTACCTTATTAATAAAGGTATTAATGTCGTTGGTGTTGATCGGTGTGAAAGGTTGATTGAACTAGCTAAAGAACGTTTCCCCAACACCCGTTTTCTATTGAAAGATATGCGCGATCTCTGTCTGTGCGAAAAATTTGACGCGATAATTGCATGGCATAGCTTTTTTCATTTAAACCTTGCTGAACAACGTACGATGTTTCAAACGTTCGAGGAACATATAAATCCAGGAGGAATTCTCCTTTTTACATCTGGCCCTGATGCTGGAGAAGTATGGGGTGATAATGGCGGTGAAATGTTGTATCATGCGTCTTTATCGCCAGCGGAATATAGAAGTTTGTTTGAACAATGCGGTTTTAACGAACTTTTATTTAACATCGAGGATCCCACATGTGGGGGCGCTACCGTATGGATGGCACAACGCAAAACAAGAACTAATTAATGAGTCGTAACATAATGATTAAAAAAGAAGTAATAACAACCACCGGGCAATCAACTATTTTCAGCTTAAATAGCGATGGCGAAGGTGTTGGCATTGATAGTGAAACAGGAAATAACATCACGATTCCGTTTGTATTGCCAGGCGAGAAAGTTAATTACGATTGCCAGCATTTCAAGAAAAAAAAGAAATATACAGCGACATCGCGTGTCAGTACAAGTGCAGATCGTATTGATCCTGTTTGTAAGCATTTTACGCAATGTGGTGGATGCATGTTGCAGCATATGAATGCGACAATGTACCGCGATTTCAAGCAAGCTCAAATTACAAATGCTCTGGTGAGAGAGGGGCTTGACCCATTTCTTGTGGATGGCATTACCATTTTACCGTTTGGTAAACGCCGCCGTGCGAATCTTGATGCGATCCGTAAAGGGGACGATATATTTCTTGGTTTTCACAAATTTAGGTCACATTCGCTTGTTAATATCGTGGAATGCCATACGATGGATCCGGCATTGACTCAGCTGCTAGAGCCACTTCGTGAGGCCTTTAAAGTTGTGTTAGAACCGTATCAAAAAGCAAAAGTATTTTTCACGTTGACACACGTTGGCATTGATATGAGCCTTGAAGTGCAAGGAATTGCAGAATTAGAAGAGCCGAAGCGTGCAGCACTTAAAGCGTTTGCAGAAAAAATGGATGTAGCGCGATTTGTGTTCCGTCATCGTAAATTTTTGGATGTAATTCATCAGACGGCTGTGCCGGTTGTGCAGTTTGCAGGAATTGATGTGACTGTTGATGCATATAGTTTTTTGCAGGCGACGGTTGAATCGGATGCGCATTTGGCGGATTATGTACTGAATGAGTTAATTCTAGATGCGTCAAACATTGTGGACTTGTTTTGTGGTCGTGGAACGTTGAGCCTCCCGCTTAGTACGCGCGCGCCTGTGACAGGGTATGAATGTGATAAGCCAGCACTTGCCGCTCTTGAAAAAGCAGCACTTAACGCACAAAACCCGATTCAATTGCATTATCGCGATTTGTTTACAGAGCCGCTATCACGTAACGAATTAAAAGGTTTTGATGTGGTTGTTATTGACCCGCCGCGTGCCGGTGCAGAGGCACAGAGTTTAGCGCTTGCAAAGTGTGATGCAAAACAAATTATTTATGTGTCGTGTAATGCAGAGACATTCGCACGTGATGCACGCATTCTGACTGAGGGTAATTTTACCCTAAAGAAAGTGCACGGAGTCGATCAATTTGCGTGGTCGCCGCATATCGAAGTAGCCGCTGTGTTTGAGCGGTCGAAGTAGTATTGTTCATTTTGTCATCCTCGGGTCAAGCCCATTACTGTGCTAACGTTTTTATTCTGACTGTCATCCTCGCGTAGGCGGGGATCTAGTTCTGTTTAAATTGCCATTTTTAATGATTAGTCGGTTTATTCTTTCTTAGATTCGCGCCTTCGTGGGAATGACAGCGTGCGTATTATCTCGTGTTGATATTTAAA
Source organism: Alphaproteobacteria bacterium (assembly GCA_030727085.1). GTDB lineage: Bacteria > Pseudomonadota > Alphaproteobacteria > Paracaedibacterales > CAIOTO01 > CAIOTO01. The sequence continues at coordinate 13,555 of JANRCF010000017.1, forward strand.
TCAGATTGAGTGATAATTAGATATTATTGGATAAAAACTAAGTAATATATACATGTTAGACATATCAAAAATAACGATTACGCCTGAAATTTTATCACTTATTAGCGAAATTGATGAATTTAAAGGTGCATGGCAACTGCATGGGCGTATGGCGCCTGAGCGATTAAAAATATTAGGTCTTGCCGCAAAAATTGAAAGCATTGGTGCATCAACACGTCTTGATGGGTCAAAATTGCTCGATACTGACATTATGCAACTGTTGTTCAGTTCACAAACACAGGCTTCAAAAGATGAACGCGATGGGGCTGCTTATATACGTGCGTATGATGGTATTCTCCAAAAACACCAGAAACTTTCGCTTTCAGAAAATTGTATAAAGCAAATATACGATTGGCTAACGCATATTGATGCTGAACAAGAGGGCTTAAAGAAAGAGAAAAATATCTTAAACAACGACGAAGCCTTTGATGCGCCATGGAAGAATCTAAATATTACGTTTGCCAAAACAAAGCTTTTTGAAACAACAACCCCCTTTGAAATGCCAGAAAAACTAGGAGAGCTTGTTTTGTGGACAAAAACCCAACTTGATCAAAAAACACTTCATCCGTTATTAATTATCGGCGTTTTTATGGTATTGTTCTTGAATATGAGGCCCTTTCAAGATCTTGACGGCCGTTTGTCGCGTCTTTTGGTAATGTTTTTGTTGTTAAAGGCAGGGTATGTTTATGTTCCTTATAGTTCGTTTGAGCGTATCATTGAACGCAATAAAGAATATTACCAGCTGGCGTTAGAGCGAACTCGCGAAAGTATAGAATTAAATGCACCTAATTTTGATATATGGCTGACATTTTTTCTAAAGATACTCCAGACGCAAAAACGAAATCTTGAACACAAGGTTTCGCGCGATAACAAACAGAGAGAGCATTTATCAGAACTTGATAATCAGATTATAAATGCTATTGGAGCACATGAAAAATTGAGCATTATGAAGATTGAGCAAATAACAGGTGCAAATCGAAATACGCTTAAAAAGCATTTAGCCTTTTTGGTTGAACAATCCTATATCGTGCGTTTTGGGAAAGCGCGTGCGACATGGTATGTATTGTCGTGAAAAGAATGCACACCTTAGATAGCCGAAATAAAACGTATAATTCATGCCAAAAAGTGCTTTCTGGCTTAACAGATCAGCAACTGAACAACCTCATGAAGAATGCTGAATCATTCCACACGAGTATGTGGAGCACTTCTTCTTTGCTTAGTCTCAACGACACTAAGATTTTTGTTAAGAAAATCCCTCTGACAGATCTTGAACGGCTGCCGGACAATTTTCAATCTACAGCGAATCTTTTTAATTTACCTGCCTATTATCAATATGGGGTTGGATCCGCTGGGTTTGGCGCATGGCGTGAACTGGCTTCGCATCTGATGACGACAGATTGGGTGTTATCGGGTAAATGTCTCGATTTTCCGATTTTGTATCATTGGCGAGTTGTTCCATGTGATAAGCCAGAGCCTATGAATGACGAGGAGTCTGAACGTTTTGAACGTGATGTTGCTTATTGGGAAGGTTCCGTTGCTGTTCGAGATCGGCTTCTGTCAAGTCATAATGCGTCAGCGCATATTGTTTTGTTTCTTGAACATATTCCTCAAAATTTATATCAGTGGCTTTCGGCAGAGTTAATCGCAGGTGAGAATGTTGAAGCTGCTATTGAGATGGTTGTTAATGCTCTTAAAGTAACAACTGATTTTATGATATCGCAGGATTTCATTCATTTTGATGCGCATTTCGAAAACATATTGACCGATGGGAACCAGCTTTATTTCTCGGATTTTGGACTCAGTCTATCTAAGAAGTTTGATCTTTCATCTGAAGAGCTTGCGTTTTTTGAAAATCATCGCACGTATGATCGATGCAGCACACTTGTGAATTTGCTTCATTGTTTTATGACCTACAAATATGAAAGAAGTCAGTGGAAAAATGTGCATTTGCACGAATATCTTATGGGAAGGTATGGTGAAATCTTGCAGGCCATTGTCCCAATCGTTGATCGCTGCGCATCCATTGCCCTTATCATGGCTGAGTTTTATGATTCACTCATAAAGAAGAGTAAGTCGACACCATATCCAAAAGATAAGTTGGAGGAATTATTGGTGGAATTGGGCTAGTCTGATATAAAGTGGAAAATTTGTTAGTTTTTTTCAATTTTATCCATATCGATCTCGGCAATACCTAACGCTTCAGGGATTTGTTGACTGCGGATTTGTATATCAAGTGGAGCAATCTCAATTTCATGCGATTCCAGCCCTGGATCAAGGTCTTTGAACTTGCGTGCTGATACTAGAACACGGCGTTCAAATGTGCCAACGCTATCATTATAAGCGCCAACGGACTGGGATAAGTGCTTGCCAACCTTACCAAGCCAGCCGTACGATAAAGACCCTGCTTGCACATATATTAAATGTATACAAACAGAGTATTTATTATGATTATTCGTACAGGTTGTTATTATTGTGCAGCATCTACTTTGTCTGACTGAGTTTTGGTCATGAGGCACTTCTTATTGTTAGATGGTGTACCGTCTTCGTTTTCATTTGTACATTTGCACGCGGTTGTGCTTCCGTTTGGTGCTTTACCTTTCCAATTACAAATGCTGTTTGTAGTATTACATCTGCCTGGTTTTGTGTGTTGACTGCAATTATATGTGTCTGTTACATATTTAGATGTTACACTGTTTTCTCCATCGGTACTTTCAGTGTCGCTTGCACTTACTAATGTAAATGATGCACATACAAGCATAGATGCCAAATAATATTTAAAAAAATTATTTTCCATAATTTTATCCTTTAAGTTAAGTGTGAATTCTAAAAAATCGTATTCTAACGATAATTAGATGTTAAATTTAATAAGTTAATATTGTGTTAATAGAAAATAAAAATTGTTTCACATATTTTTTATTTTATTCAGCCAGTGCCTCATCTTTATTTATATTAATTTCAGAAATATCAATCTCGACAATCCCTAATGCTTCAGGGATTTGTTGACTGCGGATTTGTATGTCAAGTGGAGCAATCTCAATTTCATGCGATTCCAGCCCTGGATCAAGATCTTTAAATTTACGTGCTGACACTAAAACGCGACGCTCGAACGTACCGACACTATCGTTATAGGCACCTACAGATTGTGATAGATGCTTGCCAACCTTACCAAGATGGCTTGCAAAATCATTTAGGCGTTTGTAAAAATCACGGCCTAATTGCCAAATCTGCCGGGCATTTTCAGCAACAGCTTCTTGTTGCCAGCCATACGATACAGCACGAAGTAGGGCGATTAACGTTGTTGGCGTTGCCATAATTACGCGCTCGTGCACACCATATTCAATCAATGATGGGTCGGCCTCGAGTGCTGCGCTAAAGATCGATTCACCTGGAATAAACATCACCACAAATTCTGGAGACTGGTCGAATTGTTCAGAATAATTACGTTGTGAGAGTATGCGGATATGCGCGCGCACTTGTCGTGCGTGATCTTGCAATAGCTGTGCTTTTTTTTGTTCATCATGACACTCAAAGGCTTCTAAATATGCCATAAGGGGCGTCTTTGCATCGACAACGATCGTCTTGTTGCCAGGAAGACGGATGATTAGATCGGGTCGTAGGCGTCCTTCAGCAACGGTGACTTGTTCGATAAAGTCACAATGTGACAACATGCCGGCCATTTCAACCACACGTTTTAGCTGCATTTCACCCCATTGCCCGCGTCCTGTTGGTGACCTGAGTGCTTTAACTAAATTAGATGTTTCAAGGCGTAATTCTTTTTGCGTCGCAATCAAATCAATCACTTGACGGCGCATATCTGTAAAAGCATGTGCACGTTCTTTTTCAAGATTTTCCATTTTTTTATCGACTTGTTCAAGCGATTTTTGCAGTGGTTCAATCATCTTTGAGATATTGGTTTGTTTTTGATCCATTTCAGTTTTTGCGCGTTCGTGCAGGTCAGTAAACGTAGATTTCGCTAAATTTAAAAAGGATTCGTTATTTGCAATAAGCGCCTTTTGTGACATTGATTCAAGCAGGGTTTGAAACTGTTGCTGTGACCGATGAAGGATCTCTTCTTTGCTTGTAATGTGTGCGCGTTGAAATTCAATCTCGGCATTGAGATGCGCGTTCTCGCGTACTATGTCCATAAATTTTCGGCGAAGGTTTATATACGCAATCCCTGACGTTAAGGCTACAGCCGCTAAAACACCAAGCGTTATATAAAGCGTTTCTAGTCGAAAAATTTCGGTAAAAAAGGTTTTTGTTGTGATCATTTTATGGCCACGCTGCAACAGGTGGGAGAGACATGAGGATTGCGTCAACGTTGCCGTTGGTCATTAAGCCAAAGCGTGTGCCGCGGTCATACAATAAATTAAATTCTGCGTAGCGACCGCGTTTCACGAGCTGTTTGTATTTGTCTTCCATTGTCCATTCTTGGCGCATGCGACGACGAACAATCTGAGCATACACATCGATAAATGCTTTTCCGACAGTTTTTATAAATTCAAAATCTCCATCCGCATCACCACTATTCACATAATCAAAAAATATGCCTCCGACGCCGCGCATTTCATTGCGGTGCGGCAGATAAAAATATTCATCACACCAGAGTTTATATTTTGCATACGCGTCTGGATTATAGGCATCACATGCAGCGCGCAAAGCTTTATGAAAATCATTTGTGTCTTCATCAACAGGGAAGCTTGGTGTTAAATCAGCGCCGCCGCCAAACCAACTTTTTGATGTCACAATATGGCGTGTGTTCATGTGCACGGCAGGAACAAAGGGATTGCTTGGGTGAATCACAAGTGAAATGCCTGACGCCCAAAAGCTGGGGTCTTTATCTGCGCCGGGGATTTCATGACAAAATTCCTTTGCAAATTCACCATAAACAGTAGAGATATTCACGCCCGCTTTTTCAAACACAGCACCGCCTTCCATGATTCCCATGATCCCGCCACCACCTTTGTTGTCTGGTTGAGTCGGGTCATTGCGGTCCCATGGTTTATATGCAAAACGCCCAGGCAAATGGGTCGGGTGCATGAATTCATTTTCGATTGCTTCAAGCGTTTCGCATATGTGGGCTTGAAGTTCTGCAAACCAAATGGGTGCCGATTCTTTATGGTGCGCTAGTGGTGTATTGTCGTCTGCTACTGTATTCATACGGTGTCTTAACAAAATGCATTTTAGTCTGTTAATACAATAAGGCTGATATGCATTGATTGCAATACGAACCATTTTTAAGTATTGTTTAAAAGCTGGCTAGACCAGTAATTGAAGTGATTTTTCAGGCAGGATAGATCTCCTGATTTGTAAACTTATATTGTGTTTTTATCTACTTTCTTATTTAGGAGAATTAAAAGTGAAGTTTATCGAAAACATCCTTGTTGGATTTTTCCTTGTTTTTTTGATCTCTTGTTCTCCATTAACTCAATGGAAAGAATCAGAATTAACGCAACGAAATAGCTCAGAGGCTCTCTACTCCTATCAAGACAAGCAAACAGAATACTACGGCCTGTAAAATGCTGTTGGTAAGGCTGTGATTTCTGCTCAATATGATTATATTTATGATGGAGATTATAATCCTCCTCTTTTTGTGGAGGGTTCACATTCGACTTATACACTCCCTACAATGATTGTTGTTAAGAAAAATAATGAATTATGGTGGATTGACCGTACTGGAACGAAAATATTCGAATCCTTCTTCTTTGATAATGGTCCTGATTATTTTAAAAATGGTCTATCGCGTATATTAAAGAAAAACAAATTTGGATTTATCAATAAAGAGGGACACGTTGTTATTGAGCCGCAATATGATTTTGCAAGTCCTTTTGATGAGGCTGGTTTTTCGAATGTGTGTACTGGTTGCTGGAAGACCTATCCGCCCCATACAAAATTTCCTATCGCACATAATACTGTGGATTTTGACGCGTGTGGATATATTGTTGGTGGAAAGTGGGGAATTATTTCAGTTGCAGGGAAAGTTGCTGTTCCTCTGGTGCATAGCTCCTCAGAAAATGCACGTAAGGCCCTGCAGGAGGAATTGTTGTATAAATAGGGTTTTGTAGTGTATCTGACTTAATTACGGTAAGCAGCTTTTCTTAACCATTTACATAAAACTTAATGGATCAACGTCAATGTGCACTTGTATGGCTGTATGCATTTTAATTTCAGCCAGCCAAACTTTGGTAAAGGTTTGTAAGTTTTGCTTTCGATCACCTTTAATTAAAAAGCGCATACGATAGCGAGATCTTAATCGATACATTGGCGAGGGGGCGGGGCCCAGAACGTCGATTTGCTCTGTTTGCGGGATTACACGCGCAAGCTGGCGGCAGGTTTCTTGTAAGATGTCTTCTCGTAGCGAAGATAACGTGATTGATATCAGTCGATAAAAAGGCGGCATGCCGAGTAGTTCGCGTTCACACAACTCAGCCTCATAAAAAGCATCGCGATCATAGGCTTTGAGTGCCGCATAGAGTGGGTGCTCTGGCTCACGTGTCTGTAGCATGACCACTCCAGGTTGCCGTGCCATACGCCCAGCACGTCCGCCAACTTGGGATAGCAATTGAAATGCACGTTCCGCAGCACGTAAATCCATTTGATACAAGCCACGATCAGCATCAAGAATTCCTACAAACGTTAAGTTGGGGAAATGGTGGCCTTTTGCGAGCACTTGCGTGCCAATGATGATGTCTACTTCGCCCGACTCAATGCTATTAAATAGATCATTCGATGCTTTGGATGTCGTCAATGTATCGCTTGATACTGTCGTGATGCGTGCATGTGGAAATAGTCGTTTTGCTTCCTCAGCCACTTTTTCAATACCAAGTCCCACATCTTTTAAATTAGTGCCCTGGCATGTTGGGCATTTGGTTGGGGAATCAGCTTGAAATCCACAGTAATGGCAGATAATACTCTGACGATCACGATGCCATGTTAAATCAATATGACACCCTGGGCATTCGAAGCGATGGCCGCAACCAAAACAAGTTAGCAATGGCGAAAACCCACGGCGATTCAGAAACAATAAGCTTTGCTCACCTTTGGCAAGACGCGCCTCAACCTCATCATAGATTGGCTTGCTGATAATATCTTTGGGGTATTCCTTTTTATCGATGATACATACCGTTGGCATTTCAGCTGACCCGTAGCGCTGACCCAGCGTTAAATGTTCGTACCGATTGTTTTTTATATTGGCAAATGTTTCAAGTGAAGGCGTGGCAGATGCCAAAATAATTGGAATGTTTTCTTCCTTGGAGCGCCAAATAGCCATGTCGCGTGCGTTATAGCAGCCTTGTTCATCCTGCTTATAGGATGCATCATGTTCTTCGTCGATAACAATAAGACCTAAATTATTGATGGGTAAAAATAAGGCTGAACGTGCGCCTAAGATAACAGCTGCACCTTCATTTTGCACTTGTTTCCAAAGCTTTCGCTTTTTTGCAGGTGTCACTTCGCTGTGCCAGATCAGTGGGTAATCGCCAAAAGTTTCTTTGAAGCGATTAACGATGGCCTCTGTTAGCGCAATTTCAGGAAAAAGTACCAAGGCCTTTTTACCCATTTTAAGCACAGATTGAATTACAGAGAAGTAAAGCTCTGTTTTTCCTGCCCCTGTCACACCGTCAAGCGCAAAGGGTTTGAAATGATTCAGCGCAGCGTGACATCTTTCAAAAGCTGTTCGTTGATCATCGTTCAGTGTAAGTGTATCAAGCGCATACGTGGGGAAAGGTAGTAGTTTGTCTTCTTTAACAATGGCATCTAGTTTGGGCATGATGCACATCTTTAAGATATGACCTATGGGGATCATTGTATACTGTGCAACATGTTCTACAAAGTTCATGAAAGCTGAGTTGAACGTATAGGGAAGCGTAGCCGCAATAGATTTAAGTTCCCCTTTGTAAGCATTGCCTTCTTCAGTTTTGGCAATAACCCCTACAATCCGCTGATTTCGAAAGGGTATCACCACAAGTTGTCCTAACGCTAAGCCAGGCCCGCCCAAATAGGTTAAGGGAAAATTAAGCGCGACAGTTGTTAGGACTGTATATGGGATGAAAGGCGGGGTGTCAGGCATAAGTGTATGTTCATAATGAGCTTGATTGTCAGTTTACACGAACATGGAATTGATTCAAGGAAGATGAATTTTACATTGTTTTTGTCTGATAGAACAGTCCAAATTACCATGCTGCTCACAATGCGATTGTAAATATGGCTTGATTCCTATATAATCCGCAATTAGTTGAATGGGGAAAAGGAATAAATGACTACAGAAGTAAAAGGCATTATCTTAGCCGTCCTTTCTGCCATTCTGTACGGGAGCCTTCCTATCATTGGGCTTCAGATCACAGCGACTGGCTTGTCTATTGAAGCAATGCTGTTCCTTCGCTTCCTATTATCCTTTGTTTTGCTCGCATGCTTGTTCCCTTCATCTGTTTTTTCTGTCAATAAAATGATGTTTAAGCAAATTTCTTTGGCCGTTTTAGGATATGTTGTTTCATCATTCCTTTACTTCAAAAGCGCTGAATGCATTGGTACTGGTCTTGCGATGACTGTTTATTTTATATATCCAATGATTCTGGCATTGATGAACTACGTTATATTAAAAGAAACTCTTCCTCTCTCTCAAAAACTTGGCATGCTATTTGCTTTTATTGCCCTGCTCTTTCTAACGGATTTTAAATTTCACTATCAAGGTGATATGTTCATTGGCTTTATGCTTGGTATTGTTGGTGGCGTTGGTTATGCAGCGTATGTGTTTTTAACACGTTCTGCGGGATTAAAGCCAATCACTCTAACGGCTTGGGTTTGCTTTGGTTCAGCATTGTTTTTTGCTGTGCAAAGTCTGGCCACGAACACATTGGCTGCACCTCCACTAAGTGTTGTCTGGTATGTAGCCGCATTACCCATTGTTTGTACAGTTTTACCTATTATCTTTTTTATTCAAGCCGTAAATTTGATAGGCACAATTAAGACCTCCCTTCTTTCAATTTTAGAGCCAGCAACAACGCTTGCGTTCGGCATTATATTTTTAGGGGAGCAAATCACTTGGATACAAGCAATTGGCTTGGTGTGCATGGTAATATCACTGTTCGTCATGGAAGGCGTGGATCTGCTAAAGAATAAGCGTGAAGAGTAAGTGAATGATTCACTCTCTCTGTTGAATGTACCTTGATACACAAAGCATTGTCATTGGTACTGCAATAGAGATTAAAGTAGACACCTGTGGTAGCTGGTGATAATAAGTTTGAAGTGCATCATGAAGAGATCTTATTTGCTTATGTGTTCTAAATGTTTCTTTTTGTGATCCTTATCAAATATTGGTTTATATTCTCTGTTTTCTGGCGGCGGGATATCAGATATACCGTGTTTATTTAGTATATTAATAACAGAAAACAGTGTGCAGTTTGCTATATCTTGTATTTCCTTGAATCTACTTTTGTCTTCACGATGCTGAATATTCTGGGACATCAGATCAATGTGTATGTGCCTATGAACGGGTATAAGATAAACTTTATTATTTTCTGTTTTTTGTAGTATTTGATACATAGCTACAGCGCCGTCGTAGGGTAATACATAGTCCTCTGGTGCGTGGAGTATAATTGTAGGAAATGTATTTGGTATATGCTTAAGTAACTCAATTGTTTGTGTTCCACTTACATTAAACTTTGGAAATGTTGTTTTACGAGCAAACAATGGAATCAAACTGTCCGAGCAAGGTAACAAACTAAGAACCTTTCCAAAAGGAATTTGGGCAATACGAAAATGATTGCTTGTAAAATGATATATCGCGCTTAAACCAGATATCATTGCTGATTCCAATATAAGTGCTTCAATTTTTGATGTTTTTCTTTGATCAATAGAACGCTCTTGATCCGCTATTTCTAAATCACTAATGTATTTTAAGATTGATGCTGTTCCTTGCGAATAGGCGTGGATCATGAATTTAGTATTGGATTGCTTAAAAAGATCATCAAGGATTTTGTGAAGGAGTGTTTGGCACTCTTGCTGGCCAAAATCATCATTGTTAGAAGAGAAATTAGAAAAAAGAGATCCTGTTGGCTCGCTA
>JANRCF010000018.1 GCA_030727085.1 Alphaproteobacteria bacterium
ATATTAAAGCATGGATGATTATTTTAAGTCATGGATAGTCAAGCTTGAAACCGTTGCAAAAACAGAAAATGCGTCCCCTGCCCGTCTTATCAATTGGCTACTTAAAGGCCACGGCATCGAAACAGATGTCAGACTTTTAGATGCAAAAACACTGACCAGGAATCAACAGACACAAATCGAATCCGGCCTTGTGCGCCTGCAGGCGTGCGAGCCGATCTCCAAGATTCTAGAAGCACAGGAATTCTATGGCCGCATATTTAAAACAACACATGATACACTTGATCCAAGGATGGACAGTGAAGCACTGATTGAGGCCACGCTGTCATATTTTACAAAAGATGATGCGCCACGACTGCTTGATTTAGGCACAGGGACAGGTTGCCTGCTCATCACATTGCTCTTGGAATTACCGCATGCAGTTGGGATTGCCGTTGATATCTGCCCCAAAGCACTTTCAATCGCAAAAGAAAATGCAGAACATCATGGCGTAACGGATCGAATGCAATTTTGTTTAAGCGATTGGTGTTCAAATGTTACTGGTACATTTGATGGTATAATTTCAAATCCACCGTACATTACCGATGGCTATCCGCTTGACCCATCGGTGGCACTGTATGATCCAGCACAGGCACTGTTTGCAGGTAAAGATGGTTTGGATGCCTATCGAATATTATTTAATCAATTACCACCGTTGTGCAATCCAACAACAAAAATTATTTTTGAAATTGGTTTTGACCAAGCTAAATCTGTGCCAGCATTAGGAGTAGAAAAAGGCTTTCACCTGGTTCACTCAAAACCAGATGCAAACGGCATAAGCCGTGCTCTTATTTTTGAAAAACTAGACTCCAACGTTTAAAAGAATCATTGCTCATTCTTGATGCAAGGTGTCGCATACACGTATTTATATTTCATACTAATATTTATTTTAAATTTATTATGGCTTTTATGAAACGATTATCGTCCTATCTACAAAAATCAAACCCAATAATAATAAATCAGACTTGCAAGCGGGCATTCTTTTTCATAACTTACTTTTGTATTATTACCTTGATTTGCGAACATCGATCATAAGTGGTAAACTGGAACAGTTAGTGTACATATAATATTACCTTGAGGTTGCGCATGCTTATCAAAAAATTATATTTTGTATTTTATCTAATGATGCACATTCAATTATTATCACTTCATACTTTAGTTGCGTCTGATGTTACCTATGAAAGTGATGGACTATGCGGCGCCCCAATCAAAGCAACACTGAATCTTGAACGAAGTGAGGGCGTATTATATCAATCACAGTTCTTTAATGCAAAAATTAATATTGTTGATACCTCATCCATTGAATATCAAATAATTCCATTGGAAGAACATTTACAAAATTGGGAAGACTGGCATCCCATTCATTGGATTGAACTTTTCCAGATCGCACGCGCTCTTGAAGACTTTTCAGAAAAAACAGGTTCCTTTAAAAATGCTCATTGCATAAAAGGATTTCAGTTGAATGGAAATCAATATATCGATGAAACAACCAACACTCAAAAAATTAATTTCACCTTTTTACCGTGTTACTCATCTGATTTTTCAACAGAAATTGAAAATAGAATGTTTAGCCAAAGAAGAGTTACATCTCCAATTGAAAGAAGTGTTCCTGAGCACGACAGAGAACGTTTAAAGTCACACCTCATCAAAAGCATTAAAAATCAATTTGATAAAATATCAAGGGCAAAACTTAACTTCTTAAAGACAGCAGAATTATTGCCCACACCCTCCTTTTGCTGTGATTGCCGTTACGCCACCGAACAAAAGACATCAAGCATACAATCCGTAAAGCCATTTTGGGTACATACACAAAGAGAAAGCTATAAGGGTGGCATGTACCATGATATTTCTCATACCCAACATATATGCTCAATACATGAATGTACAAACGTAATGATGCTTGAATTAAGTCAAGCTTTGTCAAGTTTGATGGTTAGAACAACCGAGGAATCACCTGAAAATTTTGATATTCACATTTGTTCATATAATAAAACAACCAATAAGCACTTAACAGTCAGAATTATACCAAAAACGCTTACCTCTTTTACTTCACGTAAAGAAAGCACAGATACAGAATCATCTGAAGAATCTGCACTTATCCAAACGTTACCAGTCGAAAATAATAAAAAAGTAAAACCACTTGTTAGGCAAGGAGGATTAAAAGAAATAAAAGTACAAACAGCCCTCGCTGAAAGAAAATCTTTGACAAATGAAACGAGAGAAGGCACACCCCCTCCGCCGAGCACAAGACAATCATTACGAAAAAGATTCAGCGATGCTCGGTACGTTGCACAAAAAAATACTTGGATAGATAATCCTGCCTAAAATTATAATAATCATCCTAACTCACATACCTAGGCAACTATTGACTCCCTCTTCGTTCACCGTCATAGTATAGCCATTATGAAACTTTAATTTTGATAAAAGGACTTGTCATGACGACACTTAAAGGCTCAAAAACTGAAGAAAACCTAAAGGCAGCATTTGCTGGTGAATCACAAGCAAACCGCCGTTATCTTTATTTCGCACAAAAAGCAGATATCGAAGGGTGTAACGACGTTGCAGCTGTATTTCGCTCAACGGCAGAGGGTGAAACCGGCCATGCACATGGTCATCTTGAGTTTTTAGAATCTGTTGGTGATCCTGCAACAGGTCTTCCTATTGGAAGCACTGCGCTCAATTTAAAAGCTGCGATTGCTGGTGAAACTCATGAATATACAGACATGTACCCAAGCATGGTAAAAATCGCGCGAGAAGAAGGCTTTGACGAAATTGCTGACTGGTTCGAAACGCTTGCAAAAGCTGAAAAGTCACACGCAGGTCGATTCCAAAAAGCACTTGATGCGCTCGGCGAATAAGGCAAAACCATTATGAAACGCGAAGGCAGCCTTGGCGCACCAACACGACATCCGCTTAACTGGGAAAATCCAGACTTTCTGGACAAAGAGTCCCTCGATAAAGAAATGGAACGTCAATTTGATGTATGTCATGGTTGCCGTCGTTGTTTCAATTTATGTGGATCATTCCCTAAATTATTTGATCTTATTGACGATAGCAAAACCGGTGAACTTGATAGCGTATCAACCGATGATTATGCTGCTGTGGTAGATGATTGCACGTTGTGTGACATGTGCTTTATGACAAAATGTCCATATGTGCCACCGCACGAATTCAACATTGATTTTCCACATCTTATGTTGCGGTATAAAGCATTTCAATTTGCCGAAAAACAAGTTCCTTTCGTAAAGAAGCAGCTTGCTGAAGTCGATCGCAATGCAGCAGCACTTGGTATTGTGGCCCCAATCGTAAATGCTGTTAATAAAGAGGATTCAATCGCTAGGCCTATTTTACAAAAGCTTACACATATTGATAAAAATGCCAGCATTCCAAAGTTTTCAAATACAACGCTCGTGCGTCAATTAAAAGATGCCCCTGTTTCAATAAATAAAAATGGTCCAGCCTTTGGCCAAAAAGCAGTTCTATATGCGACGTGCTATGGCAATTACAACGAAACGCAAATAGGCTTTTTAGCCACTAAAATTCTGGCACACCTTGGTGTTGATGTCCGTGTTGAATACCCAGGGTGTTGCGGCATGCCACAGCTTGAACTTGGTAATATTCCGCGTGTCGCAGCGAGTGGTGAACGTATCTCTTCCTTTTTTGAACCATTTATTGATAATGGCTATACAATTGTGTCGCTGGTGCCATCATGTTCACTCATGCTGAAAAGCGAATGGCCATTGATGCAACCTGAAAACGCAACTATTCAAAAATTAAAATCAAACACAAAAGATATTTCAGAATATATAGTCTCTCTTGCAACACAATTTGGATTAACAAAAGGGTTATCACCCCTTGGTCAAAACGTAACACTTCACTTAGCCTGCCATGCGCGCGCGCAAAACATTGGCGCAAAAGCCGCTGAAATGCTTCGCCTTATTCCAGAAATTGACGTACAAGTCATTGAGCGCTGTTCTGGCCATGGCGGAACATGGGGCATGATGGAAGACAATTTTGAACTCGCCCTTAAAGTAGGCGCACCTGCTGTAAAACAAGTCGTACAAAAAGAAAATCCAATTTTTTCATCCGAATGCCCACTTGCTGCGGAACATATTCGTCAAGGTATAGCTAAATCACAAAAGCCTGGTGAATCTACAACGATTGATTTCCAAAAAATGCACCCAATAGAAATCTTTGCACGTGCATATGGCTTGGATATTGTTTAGATTATTATATTGCATCTTTTTAAAAAAGCCTCATGCCAAATACAACAAAAACACGCACCTTCTGGATGGATCTTTTCTGGCTAACTTTATTGTTCGCCCCTATCTATTTCCTTTTTCTTGGCAATCGCCCTTTTGCCACACCCGATGAGGCACGCTACGTTGAAATCCCCCGTGAGATGCTGGCAACAGGCGACTGGATAACGCCGCGTCTTAATGGTGTAAAATACTTTGAAAAGCCGCCCCTGCTTTATTGGATCGAAGCCGTGTTTCAATACACGTTCGGTCTCAAAGAATGGGCAATGCGACTACCAATTGTTTTGTTTGGCCTTACAGGAATTCTTAGCACATACGCATTCGGACAACGCGTTTTCAGTCGACAAGCTGCGCTTTACGCAGCATTCGTATTAGGTTCTTCCTGCATTTATTTTGTCATGTCACGTCTGATTATTTTGGATATGGCGGTCAGCCTTTTTGTAACACTTAGCCTTTTTTGTTTCTACATCGCACAACAAGAAACTACGATAAAAAAACGTCGTTTATTCAATGCCATGTTCACAATCGATTGTGCTTTAGGTGTTCTCACAAAAGGTATTATGGCGCTTGCTGTGCCGGGTGTAGTTATCATTTTATGGGCAACATACAGCCGTCGCTGGCGCGCGATTTTCCCAGCTTATTTGCCATCAAATCTTGCACTATTTTTGATCATCGCTGCACCTTGGCACATCTTAGCGTCGCTTAAAACACCCGAGTTTGCGTATAAATATTTTATTGTTGAGCACGTATTACGTTATGCAACGACTATTCATTTACGTCATCAACCTGTTTGGTTTTTTATCCCCATCCTCATTGGTGGCTTTATACCATGGAGTGCACTTTTTGTACCCGCTTTTCTAAAGGCATTTCATGATCGATATATGCACGTGAATGCATTTTTGTTAATCTGGACAGCATTTGTTTTTGTTTTCTTTTCGCTATCACAATCAAAACTTATCCCTTATATACTCCCCCTATTCCCGCCAATCGCATTATTACTTGGAAACCTTATTAATGAGTGGCTAACAAAAGGCTCACCTTACAAATGGCCACTTAAACATGTTTGCTGGTTAAGTTTTTTATGTGGTATTGCTGCATGGCAAGCACATCGGTTCTTTCCTGAATTGACAACAAACAAAGCAGCTTTAGTCCCTTATGTAAAAGCGTTATCATTATGCTTTTTTGCCATCGCATCATGCTCCCTACCCTTTGGCTTATCAGGACGGTATCTAACAAAATTGAAAAGTCGTTACATATTTCCTCTTTTGAAAAATAATCTAGGGATACGATTGTTTGGTGTGTTCCTTGCAAGTTTGTCTATTTTATTGGTGTTAATTCCTGCATCACCGCATATTCAACGACCATCACTCAATACACTTGTGAAAACAGCATTGTCACAAAGAAAGCCTGGTGAATTGTTAACAAGCTATATGGCCTACTTTCAGGATCTTCCCGTTTATGCAAATGAGGTTGTAACGGTCGTTGACGCAAAAGGGGAACTGGAATTTGGTACAACCATCGAAGACACACGTTCCTGGATGATGTCACGTGAAGATTTTAAAAAGCGGCTTGAAGGGAATAAA